>NZ_JBTTIO010000062.1:0-120736 GCF_058323355.1 Thiogranum sp. | reverse complement strand
ACTCAAACAGGGCTCTCTTCTTCCGCGTTTTGCTGCGATGCTCGGCTGCACCGATTCACCGGAAAGCCCCCCGGCCAACCGACACAGGACACTTCGGGGGAGTGTTTGGAAGTGGGGGGTAGATCCTGTCTTCCTCAACAGTGACGAAACCAGCCACCAAAGGGAATCACCCTTTTCCCAATGGTTGCACCAATCCGCTCGATAAAAGAGAATTGACGCGGACATATCAACGAGATTCACCGAAATGGCTGCCAACGCAATAGACGTCGACCCCTATACCTCGCTGTCTGACGAGGACTGCGAAGCGCGCATTGTCGCGGCCAAAAAAGCACTCGGCGAGCGACTGGTGATCCTCGGCCACCACTACCAGCGCGATGAAGTCTTCCGTCACGCCGATTTTTCCGGTGATTCACTCAAGTTATCGCGCCAGGCCGCCAGTTCAAAAGCTGAATACATCGTGTTTTGCGGTGTGCATTTCATGGCCGAAGTCGCGGATATCCTGTCGCGTCCTGACCAGGTTTCCATTCTGCCGGACCTGGCCGCCGGCTGTTCCATGGCCGATATGGCCAACCTCGCCAAGGTGGAACGGGCCTGGGAGGAGCTTTCCTCGGTGCTTGATCCGGACGAAACCATTACCCCGGTGACCTATATCAATTCAGCCGCGGACCTGAAGGCGTTCTGCGGCCGTCACGGTGGTATTGTGTGTACCTCGACCAATGCACGTCATGTGCTGGACTGGTCATTCGCACAGCGTGACAAGGTGCTGTTCTTCCCTGACCAGCACCTGGGCCGCAATACCGGTTACAACATGGGTATCCCGCTCGATGAGATGGTGGTGTGGGATTACGACCAGCCCATGGGTGGCCTGAGCGAACAGCAGATTCGCGATGCAAAGATGATTCTGTGGAAGGGTTTCTGCTCGGTGCACCAGATGTTCGATGTATCGCACATCGAGCGTTTCAAGGCGAAGTACCCGGATGCGAAGATCATCTCTCATCCCGAGTCCAGTTTTGAGGTCTGTCAGGCGTCAGATTATGTTGGCTCCACGGAATTCATTATCAAGACCATCCATGCCTCCGAACCGGATACGCGCTGGTTGGTGGGGACTGAGCTGAATCTTGTCAATCGATTGCACGATGAGTGCAAGGCCGAGGGCAAGTCGGTGCATTTCATGTCGCCGACCGTGTGTATGTGCTCGACCATGTTCCGCATCGATCCGCAACATTTACTGTGGGCGCTGGAAAATCTTGTCGACGGCAACCCGGTCAACCGCATCAGTGTGCCAGCTGAGGAAGCCCTGATGGCGCGTACCGCGCTGCAGCGCATGCTGAAAGTGTCTCCCTGACAGCCCACCAGTTTCACCCTGTAAATCAAGGGTCTCAGTATCCACTGGTTTTTTGGGTGATATGCCCTGAACCGGTAAAGTTTACGGCCCCTGCGCCGTTGTAATCGGTCGTAATCGCCAGTTCTGTTTTCAGTGCTTCCTGTCAGTCTGTTCGATTCTCCTGTACCAATTACAACTCAAGGGTTTTTATTCATGTCGCGTTCTGCCCCGGCACGCCTGCGTGCAACACTTTCTGCTTTACTCATTCTGATTTCCGGCCTTGTGCATGCAACAAACGGCATGAATATGGAAGGCTATGGCCCGGTTTCAACGGCAATGGGTGGTGCTTCAATGGCGTACGACAACGGCACCGCCGCGATGATGAACAACCCTGCCACACTTGGCCTGATGGACGAGGGTGACCGCGCAGAGCTGTTTGTCGGGTTCCTCGGGCCGGATGTCACTGCCAGAGCCGGGACTGTAGAAGCTGACTCAGACGGAACGGCCTATTACATGCCGGCGCTCGGCTGGGTGCGTAAACGCAGCGGAATGACTTTTGGTGTGGGTGTCTATGGTCAGGGCGGTATGGGTACCGAATATGACCAGAAGACCTTTCTGGGGGATCCGGGGCGGATTGGCGCCAGCCTGGAGAACCGCAGTGAGTTGAGTGTCGGTCGGGTTATCGCACCGCTGGCGTGGAACGTCAATGACAGGCTGGTCGTTGGCGGCAGTGCCGACCTGGTGTGGGCCGGGCTGGATCTGCGTATGGCGATGAGTGAGGCGCAGTTCGTCGACCTCGTGACGACACAGACCATTGGCGAGGCCAGCGGCAGCCTGCTGACCGGTTTCGGCGGGTTGTATGAGCCGTTTGGCGCGCCGGCAGGGCCGGGGTCGATCCGTACGCTCAACCATGCCTACTTCGATTTCAGCGACCGCAGTGATTTCACCGGTGAGGCGAAGGCCTACGGCTTTGCCGGCAAGCTCGGTGTTGTCTACCAGGCGACCGGCAAGCTTGCGCTTGGCGCTACCTGGCATTCCAAAACCCGCCTGGGGAACCTCAAGACCAGCGATGCCACATTGTTAATGGGCGTCGAAGTGAATACCGGGGCAGGTTACGCCAATGTGGATATTCCGCTACGCGGCAAAATCAGGGTCGATGACTTCCAGTGGCCGGAAACCTGGGCGGTTGGCCTGAAACTGCAGGCTACACCGGCGTTGATGCTGGTGTTCGACGTCAGGCGGTTGCTGTGGAGGGACGTCATGGAAAACTTCACCATGGAATTTACGGCGGATGCCAGCCAGCCTGACCCGAATGCCGCCGGATTTTCCGGCGCCGATCTTACCGCCACGCTGTACCAGGACTGGGAGAACCAGACGGTCTACCAGATGGGTGGTGCTTACCAGTTCAACACGTCGCTGACGTTGCGTGCCGGCTTTAATTACGCCGCCAATCCGGTGCCGGACGAGTACCTCAATGCACTGTTCCCGGCGATTGCCGAGAATCACCTGACCGCAGGTTTCGGATATCGCTTTGACGATACCCAGTCGATTGATTTTTCTGTAGTCAAGGTATTCCGTAACACGGCCACCAATCCCGGAAACGGTTCCACCCTTCCACCTGTTGAGTCAGCGCACAGCCAGCTGAACTTCCAGTTTCTGTACACCCGCCGCTACTGATACTGGCCGGCCGGACGCTGACGCGGCCGGCCGGTCAATGCTAAACTCCTGCCATTGCACACTTTGACGATGAGGCAGCAATGGCAGGACACAGTAAATGGGCCAATATCCAGCACCGCAAGAAGGCGCAGGACGCCAAGCGCGGCAAGATATTCACCAAACTGATTCGCGAAATTACCGTCGCGGCACGGATGGGCGAGCCGGACCCGGCCTCCAACCCGCGTTTGCGCCTGGCAGTGGACAAGGCGCTCGGTGCCAACATGACCAAGGACACCATCGAGCGCGCGATCAAACGCGGCGCCGGCGCCCAGGACGGCGAGAATTTCGATGAAATCCGTTATGAGGGCTATGGTCCTGGTGGTGTGGCGGTGATTGTCGACTGCCTCACGGACAACCGTAACCGCACCGTGTCCGAAGTCCGCCATGCCTTCACCAAGGCGGGCGGCAATCTCGGCACCAGTGGTTCCGTGGCTTTCCAGTTTTCCCAGACCGGGATTCTGAGCTATCCCCCGGGTAGCGATGAGGACGCCATTATGGAAGCGGCGCTGGAAGCGGGCGCCGATGATGTGCTGACCAACGACGATGGTTCCATCGATGTGCTGACCGCCCCGGAAGAATTCGTCAGCGTCAAGGAAGCCATGATTGCCGCCGGTTTTGAGCCGGAGCAGGCAGAAGTCACCCTGCGCGCCGGGAACACCACAGCGCTGGACGCGAAGGATGCAGAAAAAATGATTCGCATGCTGGACGTACTGGAAGAACTGGACGACGTGCAGAACGTCTATTCCAACGCCGATATTTCCGACGAAATCCTCGCGGAGTTATAGGTTCTGCGCACCACGACCCGCATCCTCGGCATCGACCCCGGCTCACGGCTGATGGGTTACGGCCTGATCGACAGTGACGGGCGCAAGGCCAGTTACATCGCCAGTGGCTGCCTGAAGGTGACCGGCAACAGCCTGCCCGACAAGCTCGGGCTGATCTTCCACGAACTCAGTGAATTGTTGCAGGCTTATGCGCCGCAGCAACTGGCGATTGAAAACGTGTTCATGCACCGCAATGCCGACTCGGCGCTGAAACTGGGGCAGGCGCGTGGTGCGGCAATTTGTGCGGCGGTCAATCGTGCGCTGCCGGTCGCCGAATACGCCCCGCGTGAAATCAAGCTGGCCGTGGTGGGCAAGGGCGGTGCCGACAAGGCGCAGGTCCAGCACATGGTGCGTGTATTGCTCAGCCTCAGTGAAACGCCACAGGCTGATGCGGCAGATGCACTGGCGATTGCGCTGTGCCACAGTTACCAGCAGGATGCACTCGATCGGGTGTCCGGTACGACCGGCATGGCCGGTGGGCGGCTGCGATGATCGGATACCTGCACGGTGTACTGCGCGACAAGCAGCCTCCTGCGTTGCTGATCGAAGTACAGGGCGTGGGCTACGAAATCGAAGCCCCGATGACAACCTTTTACGACCTGCCTGCGGTGGGTGAACCGGTTCGCCTCTATACCCATCTTGCCGTGCGTGAAGATGCACACACGCTCTATGGTTTCAGCAAGCTGTCTGACCGTGCCCTGTTCCGCACCCTGATCAAGGTCAACGGCGTTGGCGCCAAACTGGCGCTGACCATTCTTTCCGGTATGGAAGCCAGCCTGTTTGCGACCTGTGTGCAGGCGGGCGATACCGCTTCTCTCGTTAAACTGCCCGGGGTTGGCAAGAAAACCGCCGAACGCCTTGTCGTGGAAATGCGCGACCGGCTGGCGGACTGGGATGTCCCGGGGGCTGCTGTCACGGGTGGAGGCAAGGCGCCGGTGGCCGATGTGCTCAACCCGGTGGAAGAAGCGGTCAGTGCCCTGGTGGCGCTCGGCTACAAGCCCGCGGATGCCAGTCGGATGGTGCGTGCTGTTGATGTTGATGATCTGGGTACAGAAGAAATCATCCGTACCGCCCTTCAGTCCATGGTCAAGTGACGGCCGCAGTGTTCCGCCCTGTACCCGCACCGGGTGAACCGGTATCCTCGTTGGCATGATTGAACCCGATCGCATCGTTACTGCCAGCGCGTCATCCCAGGATGAACTGGTGGATCGTGCCATTCGGCCGAAACAGCTGGCGGACTATGTTGGTCAGCCGCAGGTGACCGAGCAGATGGAGGTCTTTATCGAGGCCGCGCGGCGGCGCGAGGATGCGCTGGATCACGTGCTGATTTTCGGCCCCCCGGGGCTGGGCAAGACCACATTGGCGCACATCATTGCCAACGAGATGGGTGCCAACCTGCGCCACAGTGCCGGCCCGGTACTGGAAAAGCAGGGTGACCTGGCGGCATTGCTGACCAATCTTGAGGCGCACGACGTCCTGTTCATTGATGAAATTCATCGCCTCAGTCCGGTGGTCGAGGAAATCCTCTATCCCGCGATGGAAGACTACCAGCTGGATATCGTGATTGGCGAAGGGCCGGCGGCACGCTCCATCAAGCTCGATCTGCCACCGTTTACGCTGGTCGGCGCAACGACCCGTGCCGGTCTGCTGACTTCGCCGTTACGTGACCGCTTCGGTATTGTGCAGCGACTGGAATTCTACAATGCCACCGACCTGGCAATTATCCTGAAACGGTCCGCGCACATTCTTGGTATCGATATCGATGAGGAAGGCGCGCGGGCACTGGCAACACGTTCGCGCGGTACGCCACGTATTGCCAACCGCCTGTTACGGCGTGTGCGCGACTTTGCCGAGATCAAGGCGCAGGGGAAAGTGACAGCAGAAGTGGTGGAAAACGCCATGGGCATGCTGAAGGTCGATGCGCAGGGTTTCGATAGCCAGGACCGGCGGCTGTTACGCACCATTATCGAAATGTTCGATGGCGGCCCGGTTGGCGTGGAAAACCTGGCAGCTGCCATCGGTGAGGAAAAGGGGACGATCGAAGATGTCCTTGAGCCTTACCTGATTCAGCAGGGCTTTATTATTCGTACCCCTCGCGGCCGTATGGCAACCCGTCATGCCTGGTCGCAACTGGGCCTGAAGCCTCCTGAAGCCGAGGGCGAGACACTGCCGCTGATAGACGATTAGGCGGCTGTAGACAGGCAATTCCGGGTTGTCACACCGTGCTTCAGCGCGCTGAATGGCCGGGATACCGGCCTGCGCCGGTATATGCAAAAGCTCACGGGTTCTTTAATACACGCTTCAGAATCTTCATTACCTTGTCTGCGGTATGCGCATGCGAGGTCAGTTTCCCGCCATAAATGCTGACAACCCGTGGCATGCTGCGATCGTAATGCAGGATTGTGTCCCGTGGCCGGGTGAATGCGCGACCCTCGCCGGCCGGTAACACGCGCAGCCCTGCAAAGGCGTCGATAATATCCGTGAGTTCGAGCTGGCTGCTGAAATAATGGTTGTACACCGTCAGCAGGTAAGACTGCTCCGTTTCCAGCGGATGAACGTCCGCTGGATCGCCCTGGTAAGGGGTTTCGGTTGTGCCGACCAGGATACGGTCTTGCCACGGCATGACGAAAACCGCGCGTTTGTCCTGCGGGGCCTCCAGGTAATAAATGCCCCGTTTCAGTTTTCCCGGTAGCACGATGTGCGTACCCTGCACCAGTTCGATTTCCACGGGTGTCAGGTGTGGCGTGATGCGTTGCAGTAGCTGGTTGACCCAGGGGCCGGTGGCATTTACCACGGCTTTAGCCGTCACCACTTCCTCGCCTGCAGGGCCGTGACAGCGCACCCGGCAATGATCCTGGTGATATTCAGCCTGTTCAAGATTTGTGTTGAATGAAAGGGTTGCGCCCAGTGCCTGTGCATCGGCGAGTATGGCTTTTGTCAGTGCGCGGTCATCGGTCTGTGCATCGAAATAGCGGAACACGGCGAGCAGGTTATGGGTATCCAGTCCGTCCAGATCATTCCATTCACTGGCAGGGACACGGTAGAACCGATGACCGCCAAGCAGGCGGTACAACCACAGACCCGTAGCGATCTTCCAGGCCGGACGCAGGGTGTGGGTGTAAACGGGAAGGTAGAACGGGGTAAGGGTGACCAGTGCTGGCCGCTCGTGCAGCAGGTTACGTTGCTCGCGCAGGCACTGGCGAACCAGGCGGAACTGGCCGGTTTCCAGTTAGCGCAGGCCACCGTGAATGAGCTTTGATGAACGACTCGATGTGCCTCTGGCCGGCTGGTCATACTGTTCTAAAACCCGTACACGGTACCCGCGCCGTGCGGCAACGTGCGCCACCGCGGCGCCGTGTATGCCTGCGCCAGTAATCAGGACATCATAGTCCATGAAGGCAGGCTCGTTCGGCAAGTCGGGGATGTTTCAGCATACGGGTAATATCGCCGGTTTCAATCAGCGCTATACCCTGTTGTGCCCATTTCAGTGCCTGTTCCGGGTCTTTAATGTCGTACAGCATCCAGTACCAGTCCCCGGGCCAGGGTGTTTCCTGCCGGGGAATTTTTCTGTAGTTGCATATCAGGTATTGCGGTTTCAGCTGTTCGGCGTGTTGCTGGTGTTGTTTGTTATATTTGTGGAGTACCCAGCCCAGTTCCAGTGATGACTGCTGGCGGGCAACCTGCAAGGCGCCATAATCAAAGGAGATCAGTACGCATTGATGGTGATGCGGCGTGAGAGTGTCCAGTAGTGTCTGCATCACGATTTCGCGGCCAAAGTATGCAAGGCTTTCTGATTTTATTTCCACCATGGCACGCACATCGGGGTAACGGGATAGCCATGTGAGAACTTCATCGAGCAGAGGGGTTGGCGCAGGTGCGAAGCGTTCGCCGAACCGTTCGGGATAGTGCACGCTGATGCGCTGGCAGGTTCCTGTATCCAGTTCAAAGACGCTGCGAGGATCATTTCCTGTGCGCTGGAAATTGGCATCGTGCAGCAGCACAAAGCGGCCATCGGCACACATTTGCACGTCAAACTCCAGCCAGCAGGCGCCAGCGCTGACTGCCGCCTGCAAGGCCGGCCAGCTGTTTTCCGGGTATTGCGTCATGTCGCCACGATGGCCAACCAGTTGCGGGATTCCATCAGCGGTCATCGACGTCCTCCAGCTGCCGTTGTATTTGTTCTGCAAAACGCTGGTAACGGTTGTGCAGTGGCGTATCCGGCCGAGGCTCAAAACGGGGCAGGTCATCTGTTGTCAGCCATTCGTCAGGACGTCCCGCAGCCAGCCAGGCAATACCCCGCGCGCTGGCTTCAGTATCATCGCAGCGTTCGACTGGCAGGCCGCTGAGGTTGGCAAGTTTCTGGCAAAGCCCATCGAGCTGTGACAGCCCGCCGCTGACCCGCAAGCGCTCGATGATTGACTGGCGGCTCATACGTTCCAGGTTGCATTGCAACAGAAAGATGATGCTTTCGATGACGGCAACAGCACGTTCAGCATCGCTCCAGGGTTCACCGTCCGGTACAAAACCCGCTGTACCGGCGGTACGCCACCAGGGAGAGCCGAGGCCGCCGACGGTATTTACGAACAGTGGCGGACTCGTCACCTGTTCCAGCCAGTCAGGCAGGTGCGTGGACAGGTTATCCAGATCGTATTGTGCCCTGAGCCATTGCAGTGCGCTGCCGGCGCCGTTTACGGTGCCTTCGAGCAACCACTCGGCACCTTGTGCATCACTGACGGACAGACTGCGCAGGAGTTCCGGTATATCGCCTCCGGGCTGTTGCGGGGCCAGGATAAAGGCGCCACTGCCGAGGTTGATCAGGGCGCAACAGGCTGTGTGCATACCGCTGCCATGCCAGGCGGCATTCTGGTCGCCGGCTACAGCGGTGATCGGTATGTCATGGTCGGCAAGTGTGCCATAGCCACTCATGACCGGCTGGCACGTTGGCAGAATATCAATGGGAACCGCGAACCAGTCGGCCAGTTGGTGTGACCAGTCGAGGTGGCCAACATCCAGCAACTGCATGCGTTGCGCATTACTGTGGTCGATGACATGCCCGCTGCCAGTGAGGTGGGTCAGCAGAAAACTGGCCAGCGGGCCGAGGTGCAGTCCGGGTTCGTCCACCAGCAGCTGGTGCAGCCAGTGCAGTTTGCTCGCCCCGTAATGGGCTGACAGTGGCAGGCCGGAGCGTTCGCGGATGTCTGCAGCGTGGGTCTGCAAAGCGGTGACAAGCGGGGCCCCACGGGTGTCCTGCCAGCTGATGGCGGCAGACAAGGGTGCGCCATTCGATTGCCATGCCAACACAGTGGAGCGCTGGGTAGCCAGGCCGCAGGCGCGGACATTCCTGCGTTCTCCGGGGGCCAGGGCGTGGAGGGTCTGCGTAATCGCATTCTGAACCGAGTCAATAATTTCCTCCGGATCCTGTTCTGCGTGGTTTGGCCTGGGCCGCCTGAGCGAGACAGGTACAAGGTGACTGGCAATCCTTTGGCCGTTTGCATCAAACAGCAATGCGCGGCTGGCGTGTGTCCCCTGATCGATGGCGAGCAGATAGTCCATAACCTCAAAGATAACCCCAATGGCTTGAAGGAAGAAGGGGCAAGGCGTACAAAGCAGGTCAGCGATGTCATCAGGAGTCTGAATTGGCCGGAAACTTTGAATTACATCCGCGTCTGGCGGAAGACTGTATTCCAGTGGGACGTTTACCGCTCAGCCTGCTGTTATTACTGAACGATGCGCGTTATCCCTGGTTTGTGCTGGTTCCCGCCTGTGCGGGTATTACCGAAGTGTTCGAGCTTGATGAAGCGGACCAGCAGCAATTGTGGCGCGAATCGGCACAGCTTTCCCGTTACCTGAAAGAAATCTGCGTCGCGGACAAGATCAATATCGGTGCCCTGGGTAACCTGGTGCCGCAACTGCATGTTCATCATATCGCGCGCTTTGCCGGTGATCCTGCCTGGCCTGGCCCGGTGTGGGGGCATAGCTCAGCCGTTCCGTATGAACAGACTGATTTGCAGCAACGGCTGGATTCCGTGCGTGACTGGTTCGGGGGTGAATTGAATAAGGCAATGCGCAAGCAGGAATAAAGAGATCATCTGATTAATCCGTCATACCGGCGCAGGCCGGTATCCAGCGCATTGAAGTTACTGGATTCCGGCCTGCGCCGGTATGACGGAAAGAATCAGTCGGAGGTTTGTCAGGGGATATTCTTCAGCTTCAGTTCCTCGCTGGAAGCCTTGATAAAGCCGTGGCTGGCATAGATGTTCTGTGCGGCATTGCTGGCCAGATAATCCAGGAAGGTTCTGGCATTTGCCGGGTTGCGGCCCTTGTTGAGTGTGCCGATGGCATAACCAACCTTGTCCTGTTTATTGTAGGGTGCAGGGATAGCTACGCCGTCAACCTTGCGGCCTTCTTTCTTTGCATGGACAACCTCGGTCGTCCATACAATACCGACATCGGCCTTTCCGTTCTCGATGCGATGAGGTGTCTCGCGGTGGTGGCGTGAAGTAAACCAGGTTTTCCCTGGCACGGCCCAGCAGCTTTTACACATGGCATTGCCGGTTACTTTCTCATACAGACCGAGATCCTTGAGCATTTCGGAGCCGTAGAACTTGAAGATACCTTCGGTCAACGGGTTGGGGTGTGATTGCACCAGGTCATCGCGGCCGAGATCTTTCGGGCCCCTGATCTTTTTCGGGTTGCCTTCGGCTACCATCAACTCCAGTTTGTTGTGGGTATAGATGATGTATTTATCCATCATGTTTTTGCCGTGCAGTTTTTTGAGATGCCCCAGGTTAACGCTGGCAAAAAGATCCGGGTTTTGTGCTGTGTTGGTTCCGTTGATCTGCCCCTGCTTGAGGAGCTGCTGTTTAAGTATCTGGCCCGGCGGGATGGTTTCCACGTAGACAGTCTTGATGTTGGGGTGCTTTTTCTGGAAATCATTGATCAGGTCTTCCATGACCATGAACTGGTTGCCGGCCAGGTACATCACAAGGTCAGCGGTGTATGAGTCACCGATTTTCCCGTAGTCGATTTTACCGTTGCTGTGGAAGGTGCGGTAGTCATGCCCGAGGCCGGCGTCTTCGGCGGCCTGCGGGGTGAAGGGTGCCAGCAACAGGGCTGGCAGTAGTGTCAGGGCAAAACGCAGCCCTACGGTGAAGTTTTTCATGTGTGCTCCTCGGTGGTTTGTTTGTTGTGATCCTTGACTTGTCCTCAGTGGATGGTGGCGGGTGGCAAAATATTCCCGTTGCTTCGACAGGCGAACCGCCTGAAAGCTGCTATGCTTTTTTTCAGGGCGCATACAGGACGCTCGATTGAAGCGGATATGGGAGGAAAGGCTATGGCTGTACTGGATCGTGAAGTGACGTTTCCCTATGCACCGGAAGGCTGGTCACAGGAGGGGGCGCTTGAAATCGCCCGGCAGGAGGGTCTGGAATTGAGCGAAGACCACTGGGAGGAGCTGAATGCCTTGCAGGAGTACTACAATCGCAAGGATTCCCCGCGCATCAGTGTGCGTGAACTGCATGATGCACTGGACGAACGTTTTCATGAGAAGGGCGGCATCAAGTACCTGTACGAGTTGTTCCCCGGTGGGCCGGTTGCCCAGGGGTGTCGGCTGGCCGGGCTTGAGCCGCCGCCCGGTGCCATTGACCGGGGTTTCGGCAGCGTCGTCTGATCTGTCAGCGCGAGCTGTTCGCTGCGCCTGATACGCTGTGGACAAGTGCTCTCAGAAAACCCAGGTACTCGGGCTGGTCCCACTCTCGCCCCCCGAGTGCCTGGTAGCGCACCTGCCCCTGTGGATCGACCAGATAGGTTGCAGGCAGACCGCGGGGTTTCCAGACTTCGGTCACCTCCCCGTCCTTGTCCATTAACGTTGTCATATCCGGTGCAACACCCGCCAGAAAGCTGAAAACGGTGTCTTCGTCTTCAGCGGTATTCACCAGCTGGATCTTCAGTGCCTCGTCTTTCATCAGCCTGGCCATTCGCTGGATGGCAGGCATTTCCTTGCGGCAAGGGCCGCACCAGCTGGCCCAGAAGTGCAGAAACACCCACTGCCCGCGTCCGCTGGACAAGGTGTCGCGGTTGCCGTCCATGTCGGCCAGTTCAAAGTCAGGCGCCGGACCGATGTTATACACACGGACGCCGGCAGGCGGTTTGATCTCACCGCTGTCTGCGCCGGCGGGAAGTGCGAGCAGCAGGGTCAGCAGTACAGGCAGGATAAGATGCATCAGGAAATATTCTCCACGCAGCGCAGGTTGTCGTAATCGAGTTTTACGGTCGGGCCTTTTTTGTCTTTGCCCGTGGCAAATTCGGCGTGCAGATGGATCGGCCCTTTTACGCGGGGCAGGATAATGTTGCCGCCTTCACTTTCTCCCGGCTGGTAATCCAGACGTTCCGGCAACAGTGTCCAGCGGAATGTTGAGCGGTGCGCCGGGCGCATGCCCATATCTTTCCACTTTTTCAGCCAGAAGTTGCGGTGATAACGCTGCACAGGCTTGCCGTTGGCGGTAAACGTCCAGTTGGCCAGTTCCAGCCATACGACATCCTTGCCGGTATTGGTGACGCGCACGGTGATAAAGCACTGTTCATGCAGGGGCTTGATCATCTCGTCCGGGAAGCCTCGTGCCTCGTAGAAAGCGCTCATCTGGTCTGGTGTGCGGGGTTTGAATTCCAGCTCGACAGGCGCCGTGCCGGCGGCATTTACCGGCAGGCCGGAAAGGGCGAGCAGGCCGGTCAGCAGCAGTGCAGCGTGTTGTTTCATGCGGCGCATACTACCTGAAAACACCGCTGGTATTTCAAATTTGCCGGCCTTTCACCGACAATACACACTTATTCATGGTTTAAAGGTGTCGCATCTTGCGCCTGTATCGCCCCAAGTCGATTCGACGATTGCTGCTGGTTGGTTTTGCACTGGTCGTGATTCCCCTGCTCGCCGCCCTGATTCACGCCACCTGGTCCGTTGACCAGCTGGTCGCGCAGGGCCAGCGTGCGCTGTTTGCAACGGTGCGCGCGACCCAGAGCAGCCAGCTGCTGGTCGAAGCCATTACCGCAATGGAACGCAATGCGCGTCAGTACCAGGTGACCGGCGAAACCAAATTGCTGGAGGTCTACCACGAATACCACCAGCAGTTTCTTGAGGCAGTGCAACGTCTTGCGACATTGAACCTGTCCAGACTGCAGCGTCAGCGCCTGGAGATGATAGAGGCGGTCGAGTCGTCTATGAACGCGGCGTTGACGTCGGAATACCCTCACGATGCGCCTGAAATCCGTTCCGCTGTTGATGGTTTCCGCGAGCTGACACGTGATGCGCGCAAAATGCTGGTCGATAATCGTAAACTGGTCGAGCGCGAGGTTGACCGGCTGGACGCCAAGGGTGCGGGTTTGCAGCGTGGGCTGATCGTACAGGCGATGGCACTGGTGCCCGCCGCGCTGATATTGACGGTATTTTTCACCGTGCTTATTACGCGTCCCATACGGCAAATGGATCGGGCCATTCGCCGGCTGGGTGATGGTGACTTTTCCCGTTCTGCGCATATTGTTGGCCCGCGTGACCTGGAACAGCTCGGCGAACGGCTGGACTGGATGCGTATGCGACTGCTGGAAGTCGAACAGGAGAAGAACCGCTTTCTGCGCCATATATCGCACGAGCTGAAGACCCCGCTGACAGCCCTCCGCGAGGGCGCGGAATTGTTAACAGAGCAGGCAGTTGGCAACCTGAATGCCCAGCAGAACGAGATTGTGGCGATCCTGCGGGACAACAGCCTGCAGTTACAGAAACTCATTGAAAACCTGCTGGACTTCAATGTGGCGAGTTCCAGCGCTGCACAGCTGAAGCTCAGCGTGGTACCGCTGCACCGGGTGATCGACTCCGTGCTGGAAGACCACAAGGTTGCCGTGCTGGCGCGTCAGCTGTTGCTGGATGTATCGTTGCAGCCGGTCGAACTGGACGGAGACAGGCAAAAATTACAGGCACTGGTGGATAATCTGCTGTCCAATGCCATCAAATTCTCGCCTGTAGAAGGGCGGTTGCGAGTGCGGCTCGAACGCCAGGGAGAGCAGGCTGTGCTGGAGGTGGCGGATTCAGGGCCGGGGATACCTGAAGAGGAACGACGACGTATATTCGATGTCTTCTATCAGGGGTCGTCATCGTCCAATGGCCATGTGCGCGGTACGGGAATCGGCTTGTCCATTGCCCGTGAGTATGCGCAGGCCCATGGCGGGTATATTGAAGTGATTGACAGTGCGGATACCGGGGCGTGCCTGAGGGTCGTATTGCCAATACACAGATCGGAGAGTGTAGGTGAGTAAGCTATTTATTCTACTGGTATTTATTCTGATCTCGGGCTGCCAGCCGGTGACGGTGCAGCGTACCGAGGGGCCGGTTCCCCTGACGGTGCGGGTCGACGACGCCGCCTACTGGCTGGAAGAATGGAACCGTATCCGCGAACTACCGGATGATAAGCTGGTGCGTACCCTGCAGACCCGTGAACGTGACTTCCAGACGTCCCGAACACCGCGCAGCCGGTTGCGTCTGGCGCTGTTGCTGGCCGAGGGCCCCAGGGCCGTACGTGACCAGCCCCGGGCCCTGACGCTGTTGAAAGGACTGGACGCCAGTCGGGCCAGCGCCAGCGCCAGGGCGCTGGCGGCGTTGCTGGAGCAGGTAATCGACGAACAGTTGTGGTCCCGTGATAAAATTAATGAACTAAGATTGAAATTGAAACAGGCGGATACCCGCGTGGAAGAGTTGGAACGACAGTTGCAAGAGCTGACCAACATCGAGCAAAGTATCCAGCAACGTAACTGACCGAGGGGTCGGTAAGGAGTAAAAATGAGTGCCTGTCGTTATCGTGTCATGGTGGTTGACGATGACCCCGCCCTGCTGCGGCTGTTGTCCATGCGCCTGTCGGCTGTGGGCTATGAAGTAGCCGCCGTTGAGAGTGGAGAAAAGGCAGTCGCACAGATCCCGACTTTCCAGCCTCACTTGGTAATCACGGACTTACGCATGGATGGCATGGATGGCATGACGCTGTTTGACATGATTCATCGACGCAGTCCGGCGTTGCCAGTCATTATTCTGACAGCGCATGGCAGCATCCCCGATGCAGTTGATGCCACCAGCCGTGGTGTTTTCGGCTACCTGACCAAGCCGTTCGACAGCAAGGATCTGCTGGATCAGGTAACGCGTGCCTTACGCGTTACCGGTGAGCAGCATAACCGTTCCGGGGAGTCCTCTGTCTCAGAATGGCGTCAGGGCATCGTAACCCGCAGCCCGCTGATGGAAGACCTGCTGGGACAGGCGAAACTGGTTGCCGCCAGTGGCGCCAGTGTGTTCATCCATGGCCAGAGCGGCACTGGCAAGGAAATACTGGCGAAGGCGATACATCGCGCCAGTCCGCAGGCTGACGGCGAATTTGTTGCCGTTAATTGCAGCGCCATCCCTGAGTCCCTGTTCGAGTCTGAGTTCTTTGGACATGCCAGAGGCTCGTTTACTGGCGCAACGCGTGAGCACAAGGGCCTGTTTCAGGCGGCCGAGGGCGGTACACTGTTTCTCGACGAAATCGGTGATATGCCGATGAGCTTCCAGGTGAAGCTGCTGCGCGCCATTCAGGAGCGTGCAGTACGGCCGGTGGGCTCTACCGTTTCTGTGCCTGTTGACACGCGTATTATTTCCGCAACCCACCGCGACCTGGATGAGTTGCGCAAAACGGGCGCATTCCGCGAAGACCTGTACTACCGGCTGAATGTGGTCGCGCTGGAGATTCCTTCGTTGATCGAAAGGCGCGAGGATATTCCCCTGCTCGCCAACCATGTGCTGCGCAATCTTGCCGATGCCGCCCGCAAGGGGGTGAAGGGATTTGCGCCGGAGGCCATGGAGGTGCTGCTGTCAGCGCCATGGCCGGGCAATGTGAGACAGTTGTACAATGTCGTGGAGCAGTCAGTCGCGTTCACGACGACCTCGCTGATTCCGGCCAGCCTGGTGCAACGTGCCTTGCGTGACGAGGCCAATGAAGAAATGCCGGCCTTTGCAGATGCGCGTTCGCGTTTCGAACGGGAATACCTTACGCAACTGTTGCAGATTACCAGTGGTAACGTGAGTCAGGCGGCGCGAATTGCCAAGCGGAATCGCACCGAGTTCTACAAATTGCTGCACAAACACCATCTCAATCCTTCCCAGTTCAAGGGTGCTCGCGCGGTAACCTGATACCACTTTGAGTCGTCTCCGGTGGGCGCTGACATGCTGGCGCCGGCCTGGCTTGTCGTTGTTTGGGGACGGCCTAACTGGCTGATTATCAGTTGCTTACCTGCTATTCCCCGGCGGCTGTCGCCAGCAGGTAACGAAAACGGCCGGTTTTGACAGTGAATTTCCGCGTTGCTTTGTTTTCACCCCGGCAAACGACTGTGCCGTGGTGTTTTTTCGAAGCTGGCATAGCCTTTGCTCCTGCACCTCATAAAACGGCAAACAACAATAACGAGGAGCATGGATGAAAATTCCGGCAGCAACGCTGCTGTTCTGCATCGCGCCTGCGCTGCAACCCTGATCCACTTGTTTTCCTCCTGGTGATAATCAGGCTTCTGTTCCCGTCCATGGGAAATACGCGGTCCCCCAGACCGCGTTTTTTTTGTTCGGGGTCAGCGCAGGTGCAAAGCAAATGCTGCGCCGGTAAGCTATGCCGCTGATGATTTGAATGACAACACAACAGGAATCTTTTTGTATCGTTGTGGTCACTGAGAGGGATGAGTTTGTTGCAGTTTACCTGGCCGGTTCGCGTGTATTACGAGGATACCGATAGTGGGGGCGTGGTCTACTACGCCAATTACCTGAAGTTTATGGAGCGTGCGCGCACCGAATGTTTACGGTCACTGGGTTTCGAACAGGACAGCTTGCGTACCGGGCAGGGAGTGCTTTTTACCGTGCATTCCGTCCAGGTTGATTTCCACAAGCCGGCGCGGTTCAACGATGCGCTTGAGGTGAGTGCCGCCGTCTGTGAGCAGCGGCGGGTCAGTCTGACGTTCGACCAAAAGGTTCGACGGCAGGGTGAGACGTCCATTTTGTGCAGCGGCAAGATCCGTATCGCCTGTGTCGATGCCGAAACATTCCGCCCAACCCCCATCCCCGGCCTTATCCTGGAGGCATTAACCGATGTCTGCTGACCTCTCGTTTTTCAGTCTTATCAGCGGCGCCAGTCTCGTCGTGCAGATGGTCATGTTCCTGTTGCTGGCAGTTTCCGTTATGTCGTGGACCATGATTTTTCGCAAGCGCACCGCGCTTGCCGAAGCACGCGAAGAGGCTGAAGCATTCGAGGAGCGTTTCTGGTCCGGCGGTGACCTGTCAACGCTGTACCACCAGGTGTCGCAGCGAGGCGAAACACTGCGGGGTTTGCCAAATATTTTTGTTGCCGGGTTCAAGGAGTTCACCCGCCTGCGCAAGCAGAGCGGTGTGGACCCGATGGCGGTTGTCGAGGGTGCCCAGCGTTGTATGCGGGTCGCCCTGTCGCGCGAGGTGGATGAGCTGGAAACGCACCTGTCTTTTCTCGCCACTGTGGGCTCAACCAGCCCCTATGTCGGCCTGTTCGGTACGGTGTGGGGTATCATGAACGCCTTTCGCGGGCTGGCCAACGTCCACCAGGCTACCTTGTCGATGGTGGCGCCAGGTATCGCAGAGGCGCTGATCGCCACCGCGATGGGCCTGTTTGCCGCAATTCCGGCGGTCATTGCCTACAACCGTTACTCGAATGACGTGGAGCGACTGGAAAACCGCTACGATAACTTCCTTGAAGAATTTTCCACTATCCTGCAGCGCCAGGCGCATAACTGATACTTCCCTATGGCCAGACAACGCCCGCGCAAACGACCAATGTCAGAGATCAATGTCGTTCCCTATATTGATGTCATGCTGGTCATGCTGGTGATTTTCATGATTACCGCCCCGTTATTGAACCAGGGGGTCGATGTCGAGCTGCCACAGGCCAATGCAGAACCCATGGATGGTGACCCGAAAGATCCACTGGTACTGACCATCGACGCGGATGGGCGCTATTTTCTCAATATTGGCGACGATCCCGAACAGCCGCTCAGTGAAGATGCACTGGTAGAGCGCGCCAGCGCGGTATTAAGGCGCAGGCCCGGGGTTGCGGTGATGGTGCGCGGCGATGCCGAGGTGGGTTATGGCCGCGTCGTGACAGCCATGGCACTGCTGCAGCAGGCCGGTGCACAGCGTGTCGGGCTGGTAACCGAACCGGTGGAAGGAGGGAGCTGAAATTCGTGAACTGTGGCGATTTCTGCGCGACTATCCGCGCTCCTTTATCTATGCGGTGCTGGCCCACCTTGTACTGCTCGCGGTGCTGGTATTCAGTCTGGACTGGAGTCCGGCGCCCAGTGTTGCACGCAAACCGGCGCCGATCCAGGCTGTTGCCATTGATGCGCGCAAGCTGGATGCCGAGGTCGAACGCAAGAAGCAAATCGCGGAAGCAAAACAACGGGAAAAAGCGCGCGCCGAACAGCTGCGCCTGAAACGCGAGCAGGAAAAAAAGCAGCGTGCCGAGCAGCAGCGCAAGGCGGAAGCCGAGAAAAAACGCCGGGTTGAGGCAGAACGCAGGAAGGTGGAGGCGGAGAAGAAACGTCAGGCGATGCTGAAGAAAAAGGCCGAGGCTGAAAAGAAGCGTAAAGCCGAACAGAAGAAGGTGGAGGCGGAGAAGAAACGCAAGGCTGAAGCAGCACGCAAAAAAGCCGAGGCGGAGAAGAAACGCAAGGCAGAGGAAGCGCGTAAAAAGGCGGAAGCCGAGAAAAGGCGCAAGGCTGAAGAGGCGCGCAAAAAGGCCGAGGCAGAACGTGAAATGCGTGAACGCCTTGCCGCCGAGCAGGAGCGTCTGCGCGCGCAGCGCGATTCGGCAATGCAGCGTATGATTGACGAATATGGCCTGTACATAAAGGAAAAGGTGCAGCGGAACTGGATTCGACCTTCGGGCAGTAATGCCAGTTTGTCGTGTGTGGTCAAAGTCAGGCTGATCCCGGGAGGTGAAGTGGTCGATGTGAAAATTGTTCGTAGTAGCGGCAATGCAGCGTTTGACCGCTCGGTGGAGGCCGCTGTATTCAGGGCCTCGCCCCTGCCGGTGCCGTCGGATCCCGAGGTCATGGAAAAATTCCGTTCAATAACGTTTGAGTTCAATCCTGATTCATGAAAATAAAAGCCTGTAGAAAACCGCTGTTTGGTCTGTTAATGCTGCTGTCTGGTCTTGTGCAGGCAGCGCTGACCATTGAGATCACCCAGGGAATGGAAGGTGCCGCACCGATTGCGGTGGTGCCGTTCGATATCAGCAATAACCGTTACCCGCCACCACAGGATGTGTCGGGTATTATCGCGGCAGATCTTGCCCGCAGCGGCCGTTTTGCGCCGCTGGACGAGCGTGACATGCTGTCCAGGCCGAGTGACATCAGGCAGGTTCGTTTCAAGGACTGGCGCACGCTCGGTGTAGACAACCTGGTCATTGGCAAGGTCGAAACAGCCGGTGTGGACAAGTACCGTATCCAGTTTCGTCTGTTCGATGTATACCGGGGGCGGCAGATCACGGGCCACAGTATCCCTGCCACGGCAGACCAGTTGCGTTATGTCGCACACCGCATCAGTGACCTGATCTATGAAAAACTCACGGGTGAGCCGGGTGCGTTTGCAACGCACATCGCCTATGTTGAGGTAGAAAAGAAAGCTGGTTACAAGGAATACCGCCTGTTGCTTGCCGACAGTGACGGTTTCAATGCGAAAACCCTGCTGACTTCGCGCGAGCCGTTGATGTCACCCGCCTGGTCGCCAGACGGCCGCCAGCTTGCCTATGTGTCCTTCGAGAAGCGTCGGGCGTCCATTTTTATACAGGATGCCTCGACCGGCAAGCGGCGCAAGGTGGCCGGTTTTTCCGGGATTAATGGCGCACCGGCCTGGTCACCGGACGGTAGCCGGCTGGCCTTGACCCTGTCACGTGATGGCAACCCGGAAATCTACACGCTGCGCCTGAAAGACGGTCAGCTGAAACGCCTGACCTTCGGGCCGGCTATCGATACCGAGCCGGTCTGGTCGCCGGATGGCAAGAGTATTGTGTTTACGTCCGACCGTGGCGGCAGTCCGCAGCTTTACCGGATGTCGACAGGCGGTGGACAGGCCCGGCGCCTGACCTTTGAAGGCAGTTACAATGCCAGTGCGGATTTTTCACCGGATGGTCGTCGTCTCGCCATGGTGAATGGCGAGCGTGGCCGTTATCGCATTGCTGTGCTGGATCTCGAAAGTGGGCTGCTGCGCGTGGTCAGTGACGGCACACTGGACGAGTCCCCCAGCTTCGCGCCTAATGGCAGCATGATTATTTATGCGACCGAGGCCGGTCGTCGTGGTGTGCTGGCGGCGGTATCGAGTGATGGTCGTTTTCGCCAGCGCCTCAGTGTGCAGCAAAGCGATGTGAGAGAGCCGGTGTGGTCGCCGTTCAGTCAGCAGCGTTGAGTACGGCCTGGATGTACTATTTGAAACAGATAAAGGAGCGTAACAATGAAATTCATAAAACTTCTGGTGGTAATGCTGACCCTCGGCGGGTTGGCCGCGTGTAGTTCAACAGGCGGCAGCAAGGAAGGTGAGGTTGCAGTCGAGGATCATGGAACTTCCAGTCGTTATGAAGGTGCCACGACCAGCGGTGTATCCGGTTATGGTGACTTGAGTATCGGGTCACTGTCCGACCCCAACAGTCCCTTGTCGCAGCGGGTTATCTACTTTGCCTTTGATAGTGACGAGGTGGCAGCGCAGGACCGTGAACTGGTGGCCGCACACGCCGCATTCCTGTCAGCCAATCCGGACGTCAAGGTTTCGATAGAGGGCCATACCGACGAGCGTGGCGCACGCGAATACAACATCGCGCTCGGTGAGCGCCGTGCCCAGGCCGTACGTCGTATGCTGGAATTTCAGGGTGTTTCACCGCAGCAGATCACGACCGTCAGCTATGGCGAGGAGAAACCCGCCGTCGAGGGCCACGATGAATCGGCCTGGAGCATGAACCGTCGCGTGGAACTGGTCTATGTGGGTTACTAGAAGCGTACTTGTCGTCGGTCTGCTGTCAGCGGCACCGGCCGTCTGGTCGATCAGCAAGTCGGAGCTGGAGACGCGTATCCAGCAGCTGGAGCGCAAGCTGGACAGCCGTGGGCTGGTGGAACTGTTTGATCAGGTTTCAACCTTGCAGAAAGAGGTGCGGCAGTTGCGCGGCGAGCTGGAGGTACAGGCACACGACATGGAAAGCCTCAAGAAACGCCAGCGTGACCTGTATGTGGATATCGATCGGCGTCTGAATCGCCTGGAGGCCGCTGGAGTGCAGGGCGGAACCCCGGCGCAAACAGGTGCTGTCATCCGTTCCACAGGCCGTGCGACATCGGCTGTGGCAGGTACGGCAGGCACTTCAGCGCCCCCTGTGGCGTCATCGAAGAATAACCGGGCCGTTCCCCGGCTGCAGGCGCCTGCGCTGGACCCTGCAGCGCAGCGCAGGGACTACGATAAGGCCCTGGCGATTCTCAATGAGCTGCGCTACGACGAAGCGGCAGCGGCATTTCGCGCTTTCCTGGAAAAATACCCGGGCAGCAGCTACGCGGATAATGCGCAGTACTGGCTGGGTGAAGTCTATTACGTGACGCGTGACTTCAGGGCGGCGCTGGATGAGTTCGGCAAATTACTGAAAGGCTTTCCCGACAGCCCCAAAGTGCCCGGCGCCATGTTAAAGATGGGTTATAGCGAGTATGAGTTGAAAGACTGGAAGGCGGCTGCAGATCTGCTCTCACAGGTGGTGAAGCGCTTCCCCGGCACCTCGACGGCAAAACTGGCGCAGAAACGGCTGGACCGCATGAAGCAGGAAGGCCATATTCCGGCCAAATAACCCCCACGTACACGCGGCTGTTGTACGGGCTTTAATGGTAATATGCCGGCTATGGAGCCGCTTCTTCACACGTCATCGCGCCGGTTGGCCGAACGGCTGCGTATCAGCGAGATTTTTCTGTCCCTGCAGGGTGAGTCGACCACCATGGGTCTACCCACGGTGTTTATACGCCTGACCGGTTGTCCGTTGCGTTGCCAGTATTGCGACACGGAATATGCCTTTCGGGGTGGAGACTTCATGTTGAGCGGGGATGTTCTGGGACGTGTGGGGCACTATGCCGTACAGCACGTCACGGTAACCGGTGGGGAACCGTTGGCACAGCCCGGCTGCCTGCCGCTGCTGGAGCAGCTGTGTGACGCGGGCTACCAGGTATCCCTGGAGACCAGTGGTGCGCTGGACGTCAGCCAGGTCGATGGCCGTGTTATGAAGGTGATGGATCTCAAAACGCCGGGTTCCGGCGAAGTCGATAAAAACCGTTTTGAAAACCTCCAGTACCTGGCAGCGGGTGACCAGGTAAAGTTCGTGATCTGTGACCGGGAAGATTACCTCTGGGCCTGCCGGGTGCTGGAGCAATATGCGGTTGCACTTCACTGCGAGGTGCTTTTCTCGCCGGCATTCGGCCAGCAGGATGCTACGGCGCTGGCTGAATGGATCATTGAGGATCGGCTCCCGGTCAGGTTCCAGATTCAGTTACACAAGATCCTCTGGGGCAATGAGCCAGGGCGCTGAGTGCAAGGCTGTGGTGCTGCTGTCCGGCGGGCTGGATTCGGCCACCACGCTGGCACTGGCACGCGAGCAGGGCTTTACCTGTTATGCGCTGAGCCTGGATTACGGTCAGCGACACCATTCGGAACTGGAAGCGGCGAAGCGCGTCGCGAGTGCCCTCGGCGTCGTGGAACACAAGATAATCCCGCTTGATCTGGGGGCATTTGGTGGTTCGGCCCTGACAGACAGGGAAATCGATGTGCCGGAGCAGCCCGGTGAGGGTATCCCTGTTACCTATGTGCCTGCGCGTAATACGGTTTTTCTGTCCCTGGCGCTGGGATGGGCTGAAGTGCTGGGCGCCTGGGACCTGTTTATAGGCGTCAATGCTGTCGATTATTCCGGCTATCCGGACTGCCGCCCGGAATATATTGAGACTTTCCAGCGTCTTTGTCGGCTAGCAACCCGGGCGGGTGTCGAGGGTGGTACCTTCGAGGTGCGCGCCCCGTTGATCAAGATGAGCAAGGCGGAGATTATCCGCACCGGAACCCGGCTCGGGGTGGACTACGGGATGACGATTTCCTGCTACGCTGCTGATACAGCCGGGCGGGCCTGCGGAAAATGTGACTCCTGCCGTCTACGCGCTGCCGGTTTTGCGGCAGCCGGGATTGATGATCCCACAGACTACCAGCCATGACCGATTTCAGTTTAGAGGAACCCAAGTTATGACATTTGACAGTTTTGTCTCCGCGCAGTCTTTTTTTCTCTGGGCTGTTTTTGGCATTGCGCTGCTGATGGGCGCCATTGTCAATAAAACCAATTTTTGCACCATGGGTGCCGTATCCGATTGGGTCAATATAGGTGATACCGGGCGCTTTCGTGCCTGGCTGTTTGCTATTGCGGTGGCCATGCTGGGTGTGACTGCACTCGAGCCTTATGCGCTGGTTAACGTCAGCACCACCTTCCCGCCCTATCGCGGATCACAGTTGATCTGGGCCGAGAACCTGCTGGGCGGCTTTATGTTCGGTATTGGCATGACGCTGGCGAGCGGTTGTGGCAACAAGTGCCTGGTGCGTATTGGCGGCGGCAATCTCAAATCGATCCTTGTATTTGTCGTCATTGCAGTGATCGCCTATTTCATGATCAATCCATTCCCTGATTCTGACCAGACGCTGTTTACCGTGCTTTTCTATAACTGGATTCGTCCGCTGGCGGTCGACCTGGGGTCCAGCCAGGATCTGGGTACGCTGGTTGCCGGCGTTGAAAGCGCGGCTACGGCACGTATGATTATCGGGGGTGCGCTGGGACTGCTGCTGGTGTTCTTTGTATTCCGTTCGCGCGACTTCCGCGGCAGTTTCGACAATATTCTGGGCGGTCTGGCCGTTGGCCTGGCCGTGCTGGCTGCCTGGTATGTGACCAGCAATGTGCAGATTGATATCGACGACGAGCAGTACACCTTGCAGTCTTTTGCCCAGCAGTGGGATTTCCTTGCCGACTCGGAAGAAGGAAAGCCGGCCGATACCCGGCCGCTGATGCCGCAGTCTTTTACCTTCATCAATCCCATGGGGCAGACGGCTGGCTACACCCTGTCCGGTTTCAACTCGGCGTACGTGACTTTTGGTGTGATGGCGGTTGCCGGTGTAATACTCGGCTCACTGCTCTGGTCGCTATTGAGTCGCCGTTTCCGTTTTGAATGGTTCTCCTCGTTCAGGGATTTTCTCAACCATTTTGTTGGCGCCACACTCATGGGTTTCGGCGGCGTACTGGCGCTGGGCTGTACCATCGGCCAGGGGGTTACGGGGATTTCGACGCTGGCGCTTGGATCGTTTATTGCCTTTGGTGCTATTGTCCTGGGCAGCGCACTGACCATGAAAATCCAGTACTACAAAATGGTATATGAGGATGATGCCAGTTTTGCCGCAGCGCTGGTAACCTCACTGGTCGACATGCATTTGTTGCCAAAGTCGCTTCGGCGCCTGGAAGCCGTTTGATACAATAGCCCGAAGGTTCAGACTTGTCATTTTTGGCCGGTTCGGTATCATGCCGGCCTTTCCGGGTCGTTAGCTCAGTTGGTAGAGCAGTTGGCTTTTAACCAATTGGTCATAGGTTCGAATCCTATACGACCCACCAAAATCATAGAGCTTGCTCATCGAGTCAGTACGCCAGTACCGATAGTCGCTCGGACGCGCGGTCAATGTCCGGACGGGTATCATTCTGACAGAGTAATTTCGCTCGAATAGAGTTGAGATTGTATCCGTTCTTGCCCTGCCCGAACTATCCTTCAATCGGTATGCGTTGCGGGTAATCCCGGCGCCCGATACGTCTTCGTCGGTGACTTTCTTTGGATGGTTACACTCACTGAGTTAGCCCCATAAGCAGACTTTAATCAGGGTTTCGGTGTTGACAATCTGGCCTATCCAGATATTCTCTATTCTAGAATCCAGAATGGAGAGCGCCCGGTGCTTCTAAAACCGCAAGATGTCCTGGTAATGCTGAAACTCGTGGCCCTGGGTAATCGGTCCTGGTCCTACGTGTCGCTATCGGTCGAGCTGGGATTAGCCTCATCCCAGGTTCATTCGGCGGTGAAGCGGTCACTGGCCGCATCGCTGGCCGTCCATAGTGGTGAAAAAATAGCTCCAAATATCAGGAATCTGGAAGAGTTTCTGGTCCACGGCCTGAAATACGTGTTTGTGCCTGAGCGAGGAGAAATGGCCTGGGGAATGCCGACGGGCTACGCCGCGTCCCCGTTGGGGGACTTGTTTGTCTCATCGAACGAGCCGCCACCTGTGTGGCCAGATCCGGAAGGAGAGGCACGCGGTATTGCATTTTCGCCGTTGTACAAATCGGCACCCAAAGCGGCGAGAGCGGATCCAAAGCTTTACGAGTTACTCGTGCTGGTTGATGGCATTCGGGCTGGCCGGGCGCGGGAGCGGGATATTGCCAGCAAAGAACTCAGGGCGAGACTTCAGCGCTATGCATAGAGAACGGAATCCGAATATCGAGATCCTGGAAATTGCGGTCGATGCCCTGGGTCCGTTAGTGCAGGACATGGTTTTTCTGGGAGGCTGTGCGACAGGGCTGTTATTGACCGATGTCGCAGCACCGCCGATCCGGCCGACACAGGATGTTGATGTCATTACCGAGGCCGCCTCTTTGGCGGATTATCATCGTTGATCCGAACAGCTCAGGGAAAGAGGATTTACTGAGGACCAAAGTCCGGAGGCGCCGATCTGCCGCTGGACAGCGAAGGGTATCTTGCTCGATGTCATGCCGACAAATCCTGACATATTGGGTTTTGGCAACGAGTGGTACCAGCCTGCACTCGATGCCGCGGGAGCTGTTGATCTCCCGTCGGGGAATAAGATCCGTATGGTGACAGCGCCCTGTTTTTTAGCCCCAAAGCTTTCCGCTTTTGATGGCAGAGGGAAGGGGGGACTATCTGATGAGTCATGATATCGAAGATATTGTGGCTGTGCTGGATGGGCGGCCGGAGGTGGTTGGCGAAGTACAGGCCTCTCCTGAAGCACTACAAAGTCATTTGGCTGAGCGATTTCGGGCTTTGTTGGATGACGCTCGTTTTGTCGAGGCTGTATCCGGTCATTTGCCCGGTGATATGAGTAGTCAGAGACGGGTTCCAATTGTTATGGAACGTATCCGGTCGATAGCAGAGGCTGAATAACGATGACCCCGTTGCTTTTGCAATGCCGGGGCGTGTGGCGGATTTGTGCCAGGGGACCCACATAAAAAAACCGGGTCTTGCGCCCGGTTTTTTCCTGCAGGCAGGTAACCCCCGCCGCCGCTTTACGTTTTTGCTGCAAATCCCGGGTTATCACCGACACCCTTGATCAGGGGTTCGTTCAGCTCAATATGGGAAATGGTCTTCTTGTCACGCAAGTATTCGCTGACCACATCCCAGATTGGTGTACCTTCCAGTGGCTGGCCTACACTGGCCCACCCGGCCACCGAGTATTCCTTGTCGGCACTGATCGGTTTGCCATCCAGCTCCATATTGCTGATGCGATCACCCATGCCGGCATTCGGGGCGATGCTGTATTTCAGTCCGCCAACGCGCACCATATCGCCGCCCTGCTGGTAGTAGGGGTCCTTGTTGAACAGGTTGTCGGCGACATCTTCCAGGACTTCCTTGATGCGTGCGCCGGTCATGTTGTTGAGCGTGACCGTGGGGTAGGTAATGGCGGTCTGGGTCATAACGTGCTCAAACGTAATGGCCTCGCCTGGCAACACGCTGACGCCCCAGCGGAAGCCCGGTGACAGGGAGATTTCGGCGCCCTGGACTTCCATCAGCGCATCACAGATCAGCTGGTCGAAGGTGCCGTTAAAATTACCGCGGCGGTACAGGAGTTCGTCGGTGACAGCCAGCTCTTCCGCCAGTTTTGCTTCGTACGGTGCACGCATTTTCCTGATATAGGCTTCCATCTCTGCATCCGGTTCCAGCAGGTTGGAGAAGATCGGCATCAAGTGGTAGCGGTAGCCCTGAATCTTGCCGTTGCGAACATCCAGGTCGAGCACGCCGAGGAACTTGCCATTGGACCCGGCATTGGTCACCAGGGTTTTGCCGCCGGCATTGTCGACAATGACCGGGCGCGGGATCGCATCGTGCGTGTGGCCACCCATAATGGCGTCGATACCGGTGACACGGGAGGCCATTTTGAGATCAACGTCCATGCCGTTGTGCGACAGCACGATGATCACCTGGGCGCCTTCTCCGCGTGCCTGGTCGACCATTTTCTGCATACGTTCGTCACGGATGCCGAAACTCCATTCCGGCATCATGTAGCGGGGATTGGCAATCGGTGTGTAAGGGAAGGCCTGACCGATAATGGCTGTCGGAACACCATTGATTTCCTTGATGACGTAAGGTTTGAAAACCGGCTCTTCCCACTCGTTGTTGAAGATGTTCTGGGCGACGAAATCGATGTGGCCCTTGAAGTCTTTTTCGATAATTTCAGTGACGCGGTCTGCGCCGTAGGTCATTTCCCAGTGTGCGGTCATGACGTCGACACCGAGCAGCTTCTGGGCATCGACCATGTCCTGCGCATTGGTCCAGTACGCGGTGCCTGACCCCTGCCAGGTGTCGCCGCCGTCCAGCAGCAGGGCGCCGGGGCGTTGCGCGCGGACTTTTTTCAGTAGTGTGGCAAAGTGCGAGAAACCGCCAACTTTTCCGAATTTCTTCGCCGCCTCGGTAAAGTTGAGGTAAGTGAAAGCGTGGGCTTCGCGGGAACCCGGTTTGATGCCGTAGTAGGCAAGGAACTTGTCCCCGACCAGGTGTGGCGGCTGGCCGCGCATGTCGCCGATGCCGAGGTTGATATTCGGTTCGCGAAAATAGATCGGTAGCAGCTGCGCATGGCAATCCGTGTAGTGCATCAGGGAGACATTACCGTAGGGAAGCATCTCATAGGGCCCCAGTGGGGCTGACGTCGGCTTGACGCCGGCTGAAGGGGGAGGCGCGTCCGAGTCGCAGGCACTCAGGGAAATGCCGGATGCGCTGGCAACAGCAAGCATCTGGAGGAATTCACGGCGACTGATATTCATAATTTAGTATTCCCGGGTTAGGTACAGGCAATTGGAAAAGCTGTCTGGAAAGACGTGACGCGGTCAAGTTTATTCCGATTTGCAGAAACAAAAAAGCCCGGTCAGAGACCGGGCTTTCGGGGTCAGCTAGCGCTTATTTGCGAGCGCCAGGGCCGTTGATCTCCAGACCGTTACTCATGTAGGTGTGGAAGTACTCAAGCGCCCTGTACTCGTCGCTCTGGGCCTTGAAGGGCTTGAAGCGAACCTGCTTGTTACAGCCGCCATAACGACGGTGCATCGTCCCCAGCGCGCCCCACTTGGAGCGGTAGACCGGGAAATGGGTGGTGTGCCCGAGCGCGGGGCTCAGCAGGTCGGCACGGATACGGTTACCCGCGTTCCACTGGTGGCAATCGGCACACGACATGTTCAGCTGGCCACGCTTGGCATAGAAGTGATTCTTGCCGCGCTCGTAGGCTGCCATGGCGGCCGGGTCAGCCGGTATCTTGACGTTGACCTTGTTGCCACGTGAGGTGTAAGCCATGTAGGCGGAAATGTCGGCAATCTTGCCTTTTTTCCAGCCGAGAGGCTTCTCGCCGTTCTTCACACGGCAGGCATTGATGGCACCTTCCAGTGTAACGACCTTGCCGGTTTTGGTGTCGAAGTAGGGGTAGTCCTGCTTGATACCAATGCCGCCGTTGCGGAAACAGCTGGCGTAGGTCTTGCCGTTGGCGAACGGGGTTTCGAACAGCTTTTTACCCTTGTCGATACTGAGTTCGTAGGGCGGGAATTCCTCGATGGATTCCCACTGCGCCCGGGAGGCTGCATCGATGGCGTACACGCCATTGACGAATTCCTGGAAGGGAACATCGGGGAACCGCTTGGCGAAGTAGCTGCGGAATTCTTTCAGATCCTGCTGTGGACTTGCCTGAACCGTGATCGATGTTGTGCACATCAGACCCAGGGTCGCGGCGATGGTGAGCAGTTTTTTCATAACTTGTCTGCCTCCGTGATAGGTGGTAGTCGGTTGGATGGCCTGAATCACGTCAGGCAATCTTGGCCTCGGCGGAATCTTTTTCGCCCTTGTTATCGACCCAGCTCAGTTTGATGACGTCGCCTTTCCTGGCGCCTTCAATCTTGAACTGCAGGAATGGGCGTTTGGAAACCGCAGGGCCCCACAGCGCGGTCAGGACGACTGTGCCGTTCAACTCACAGACCACTTCCTGGATGAAATGGGCAGGAATTTTCTTGCCCGTTTTTTTGTTTTTGCGCAAGCCGGTTTCCATGGGGTGCTCGATCAGCGCACTGACCTTGGTGACCTTGTCGCCGGCTTTTGCCCGAATCTTGATAGTTGACATGTTTCTTTCCTCTGAATCCTGGTTAACCGCCACAACCACCGATGGTGATCTTGACCTCTTTCTGCGCGCTGTACAGTTTGCCGCCCGCCTTGACGACAGCAATGACGTTGGACGTCTTGCCCATCTTGATGCGGGTGTTGACAAAGCCCTGTACGCCCGGGCCGAGGATGAAGGAAGCCGTCAGCGGTGATGCATTCTTTTCAACGATAATGCTCATGGACTCGATATTGTCCAGCTGGCTGATGACCTTGACCGGAACCACGGCACTGTTTTCGCCCAGATCCGGTGCATCGATCTGAACCTTGTCCGAGGCCTCCATGGCGTGTGTGCCGGTGAGCGCGTCGAGCGCAGCCTCCACACTGGTAGCCTTGAACGCGTCAGTTGGCCAGGCGGCGAGAACGGCACGCGGGGTTAACAGGCCTGCACCCACAGCGGCACTGACTGCGCCTGCGGCTACGGAGCCTTTCAGGAAGGTTCTGCGTTTCATGTTAATCACTGGTATCTCTCCTGATTGAACTGCACGCTGCTTACAGCGTGTAGATAAACTCAACAATTTTATCGATCTCGCTTTCGCTGAGAATCTTGTGGCGCCCGAAGGGCGGCATGATGGTGTTGGGGTTGGCCCTGGTGGCATCCCAGATCTGGGCGCGTAGCTTGCCCTTGTCCGGGTAACGCGCTTTCATGGCGATCAGTGGCGGGCCGATATTGCCGGGCAGCTTGCCACCCTCAATCTGGTGACATGCCAGGCAATTACCTTTTTTTCGATCAAACGACAGGGCTTTACCCTGCTCGGTGACCGAAGCGGTTTGTGCCTCGGCAGCAGTGCCGGTGACCGGGAACAGCGCAAGGCTGCCCGCAATCGCCAGCACAGAACTTGCTGTCTTCAGGATGCTGGGGAATTTCCGCATCTTTATCCTCCTTACAATGCGCTTTCAGTGTGGTTGTTGTGCCAGCTGTCTGGCGAATAACTGCGCGGCTGCGAAGCCAGGCACCTCATCATGAACCTGCAATAATCCTAATGCTTTCGCGACTATAGACCTCTGTTTCCGGTGAGTCAAAACAGTTGTCATGGCAGTTGAAGATCTTGTTCGGCGCGGTGCGCTGTTCACCCGGCCGATGCCATGTTTCGGGTCGTGAATCAGGTATTTTCTCAAGTTACTAGTCGCGAAGACGGGGCTTGTAGAGGTTTTATTCCCGTTCTGCTCGCCTGGCGAGGAGAGATTTCAGGTCATGCAGTCTTGCCTGAACCCTGGCACGGTCGTAGTCGTTGATTCCCTTGAGGCGGAGTGCCTGCTCGAGCTGGTCGACGGCGAGCGACAGATTTCCGTTCATGGCATAGAGTTCCGCGGAGGCAAAGCGCGTTTCCCAGGCCGGCCCGTTAGCACTGGTGGTGCGAGCCCAGAGCTTATAAATAGGTGGTGTACGCGCGTGTTCGCCCTTGAGCAGCGTCAGAATGACGCTGCGTGCCTGTGCAGGCCTGTTGGCGAGCAGCAGGGCTTCTGCATAATACTGGCCGACCACGTCGTCGCCGGGATAGAGGCGCTGGGTGTCCTCGAACAGTTTCAGGGCTTCCCGGGGCTTGCCGTCTTCCATGAGCAGGCGCGCCTGGGTGGTGCGGTAGAGTATGCGGTCAGGGTCTGAGCGCCGGAGAATGGCGATATGCTTGCGCGCAGTGGCCGTGTCGCCAATGCGCCAGCTAACCAGCGCCAGTCCATAACGCTGTGCGGGACCGGCTTCGGCATTGAGACTGCGCAGCATACTGCCGGGGTTGCGCGACTGCTGTACGGCAAGGCGTATCTTTACCAGCTCGAATTCCAGTGTATCGCGTTGCTTGCCATGCCCGTATTTTTGTGCACGGTCTGTTGACTCTGCAATACGGTCGGTCGTGACCGGGTGAGTGCTGAGAAATTCAGGAATACTGGCGGCACCATACAGGCGTGTGGTCTGGTACAGGCGTTCGAAGAATGCCGGCATGCCAAACGGGTCGATGCCGGAACGCGCAAGTGTCTGGATGCCGATACGATCGGCCTCCTTCTCGTTTGCACGGGTGAAATTCAGTTGCTGCTGGATACTGCCCGCCTGCACGGCCGAGGCAGCGGCGATACCGGCATCGGCGCTGCCGGTTGCGGCACCCAGCAGGATGGCGGCAATAGTCGCGGCTGCCGTGGGCAGGCTGAGTTGCTGTGCAGATTCATACGCGCGCAACAGGTGGCGCTGGGTCACATGGGCGATTTCGTGCGCCATAACGCCTGCCAGTTCACTCTCGCTTTCCGCCGCCAGCAGCAGGCCGGTATGAACGCCAATGCGACCGCCAGGGCCGGCAAAGGCATTAATTGATGGATCGTCTACGACAAAAAAGGTAAACGGGTAAGTGGGTGTATCGCTGTTAGTGACCAGGCGCGCGCCGAGTTGCCGGATATAGTGGTTTACATGTGGGTCGGCAACCAGCGTTGCCTGGCTGCGTACACTGCGCATAAAGGCCTCGCCCAGCGCCTGTTCCTGGGCCGGGGAAATCAGTGCGCCGCTGGAATCGCCGAAATCCGGGAGCTGGTCTGCCGAGATTTCACTGTATGCGAACTGCGGAAAGCCACCTGACAGCAGGGTCAGGGCAAGAATCTGAAAGGCGCGTTGTATCATTCGCCCGGCAGAATAACCCAGTGCCGTGTCGGCGCCAAGGCGCGGTATGAGTGAATGGATAGATGGATAGTGCATAGGATCTCTGATGGGGCCGGGTTGACATCGGGCAGGCTTGCCCCAAAAATATAAGAAACTGCTAATATAGGTGGATCTATGACGGCAATACAGGAAATTAACACATCACAACTTTACGATATGATCGAAACAGGAACGGAAAGTTTCCGGTTGATTGATGTTCGCAGCACGAATGAAATGGCGCAGGGCATGCTGCCAGGAGCAGAGGCTTTGCCCATGCACCTTGTTCCATTGAAAATCGATGAATTGCGTCAATCCGGAAAAATTGTTTTTTACTGCCGAACCGGTGCACGATCGGCACAAGTTTGCGCTTTTTTGCAGCAACAGGGTGTTGATCAGGTGATTAATCTGCGCGGCGGGATTGTCGACTGGGCGCGCAACGGCTTGCCTGTTGAGATACCGGAAACCGGGCTTGTTGCCGCTGTGCAGTGATGGAACGCAGCTGTCTGGTGTGCTGCCAGTAGCAGATACAGGGCTATCCAGAATGGGGTATTCAGGCGCTTTTTGCTTGCGTTTGCCGATTACTTACCTTATAAGTACGGGCCTTCAAGTCTGACCACCCAATCGTTTTATATCGAACACACGCTAAGGAGCATTTTAAGATGGCAAATTTTGACGAAGAACTAGACGCATCCGGCCTGAACTGCCCGCTGCCGATCCTGCGCGCCAAGAAGGCTCTCGGAACGCTGGACAGCGGTAAGGTGCTGCATATCATTGCGACCGATCCGGGTTCCGTGAAAGATTTTGAGGCATTTGCCAAGCAGACCGGCAATGAGCTGATCGAATCCAAGGAAGCTGGCGGCAAATACGAGTTTCTGATCAAGAAAGCGTAAGCTGCGCCGGATTCCGGAAAAAGCGGTGTCGGAGATTTCCGGCGCCGCTTTTTTTTTGTGGTCATGAATAATCCCGGATCAATATCAGTTATTGCTTATATTGTCTTTATATTAGATCTATATATAGCTTGAATTATCTTTGTTATAAAGATAGTATTCCAGTATGGATTCGCTACTCGAACAACTGATCGCCGACTTTCACGAGCGCTCTTTACCGGCGCCAACTCATCGTGAAGTGGATCTGCCCGCGCTGTCAGGAAAAATTGATGCAGTTATCGGGATGCGCAGGACGGGCAAGACCTGGTTTTTGTTTCAGGTAATGAATCGCTACCTGGAGCAAGGTATCCCCAAAGAGGCGATGCTCTATCTCAATTTCGACGATGAACGCCTGTTGCCCATGTCAGCAGATGAGCTTGGCCGAATTACTGAAACCTACTATCGTATGTTCCCCGGTCATCGTGACCGAACCTGCTATTTCTTTTTTGATGAAGTGCAGAACATTTCCGGCTGGGAAGTGTGGCTAAGGCGTTTGGTTGACACTGAGCAGGTACAGGTTGCGGTCACCGGGTCTTCGGCAAAACTGCTGAGTCGGGAGATTGCCACCGCGTTGCGCGGGCGTTCCCTCAGCACAGAGATGTTTCCTTTCAGCTTTCGCGAAACACTGGCCCATGAAGGGGTAGGGGGTATTTCGGCACCACGCCCGGGGGCGAAAAAGCGTGCGCTGCTGGAGAATCGCCTGCGTCGTTATTTGCTCAACGGCGGTTTTCCGGAAGTTCAGTCAGTCAAGGATAACCACCGTATCCGCATCTTGCAGGAGTATGTCGATGTTGTAATCCTGCGAGATATTGTCGAACGGTATCAGATAGGCAATATTCTTCCTCTGCGAGCGCTCATTCGACGCTTGTTGGCGACCCCCGCCACCTTGTTCAGCGTTAACAAATTCTACAATGATCTGAAGTCACAAGGCCTGGCTTGCGGCAAGAATGCGCTGCATGATTATTTCGAATATCTGAAAGATGCCTACCTGATCTATTCAGTTACGATTTACTCGCGTTCGGAGAGAGCAAAGCGGGTCAACCCCCGAAAAGTCTATGCGATCGATACAGGACTGGCAAATGCCTTCCTGCACCAGCCACAGTCTGACTGGGGAAGATTACTGGAAAACTTTGTTTATATGGAATTGAGGCGGCAAGGACTGGGTATCGAATACTATCGTACCGAGGGTGGTTTGGAAGTGGACTTCATAACCACGGGTCAGGGCGGTTTGCAGACACTTTATCAAGTGTCACTGGATTTGCGTGACAAGCGAACACGTGAGCGTGAAGTTAAAGCCCTGACGACTGCAATGCAGGAAACCGGAATAACGCGCGCAATGATTGTAAGTCTTGATAGCGAAGAAGAAATTGAGACAGGCTCCGGATTGATCAGTGTAATACCTGCCTGGCTGTGGTCGGCGCGGCAACCCGGGTAGATCCCGGGTAGTGTGATTCCAGCGGGAATGTTCTGGTCCAGCAGAAGTTTCACGCAGCAGTGATACTTGTCAGGTGGTGCTCCCTGTCTGCTGCGAATGCCAAACAAGCCTTGATATCATCCTCGTCCAGTTCTGGATAGTCAGCAATGATATTTGCATATTTGGGTGGGAAAAAAGTTAAGGAGGGCCTTCCGATGGCCACATACCGGGCAATGAACTGGATCGCCTGCTATATATTCCACACCAGCTGGGCGCTGAGAATGTCTACGCTGGCATCGTAATCACCGGTGATTGTGCCGGTCGTCGCGGTGCCATGATCAACCTTCGGTTCCTTGATGAACAGATGGGAGTAACCGACATCGATGCCGAGCGTTTGAGATATCTTGTAACCAAAGCCCACCGATACCCAGGTGCGGTCTTCACCGGGGATACGCGCCGTCCTTTTGTTGTCGCCGGGGATCGGGCTTTCGTCGAAGGCAAGACCGCCGCGGAAGGTCCACTGGTTATTGTGCCGATAGTCCAGGCCAATGGCGTAGCGCATGCTGTCGTTCCAGCTTTCATCCACAACGGTATCGGACTGGTTGGAATCATATTCGATACGCAATTCGTCAAAGGAACTCCAGCCGGTCCAGGTAGCATCCGCCATGATTGACCACTGATTGTTGAGGTTGTGATAGGCACTCAGCGAAGCGGTTTGTGGCAGGGTGATGCCGGCACTGATGTCCGTATCCACGAAGATCCCGAAAGCCGGATTGAGCTGCGGAATGATATTAGAGAATTCACCATCGCCGATCAGTTGTTGCTTGATTCGGGAGCGGTAGCTGACACCGATACGGGTGTTGTTATCGGGTTCATACAGCAGGCCAAAGTTGAAGCCGCCCGCCCAGTTGTTTCCTTTCACCTTGGCGAAGCCATCGGCGCCTTCAGGTAGCAGGCCGGCGCAATTTGTGGGGTCTGCTCCTGGTACGCCGGCTGCCTGGAGCTGGGCCAGAATTGGCGCACACAGGGTTCCCTGATCAATCGCCTGGGTTAATTCGGCTTCTATGTACTGGAAGTTCACACCAATACCGACAGATAGTGAATTGCTGGCCTTAAAGGCAAGGGCAGGGTTGATGTTGATCGTGGTGACTTCCGATTTGATCGCCTGGTAACGACCTACCCAGTTATCATCGTATTCCGTGGCCAGGCCAAACGGGACGCTGATGCCAAGGCCGAGCACAAATCGGTTATTGACAGGTGAGGTGTAATACAGGTTGGGGATGACGCCAAGGCCGCCGGCATCACCGCCATCGCCGCCGGTTGTTACCGGGGTGGTCGCCGGTGTTGTTGCGCTACCGCTGAATTCGGCCTGGGTTGCAACCAGGTGCAGGCCGCCAACCAGTTGTCTGGGCAGTCGCGTCATGCCGGCCGGATTAAAATAGATCGTCGAGGCGTCGTTGGCGATGGCCGCGCTGCCGGCAAATGCATTACCCATCTGGCTGGCGCTTTGTTCGATGAGTGCAAAGCCTGCCGCCATGACACCCGGTGCCATCAGGGTCAGTATTCCGGCGGTGGCGAGTTGAAGTGACGGGAATCTGGCTTTCGGATTCAGCATCGGAAGCTCCTCTAATTTGTTGTGTAGCCGCTACGGGTGCCCAGCATATCGCCGGCAGCCGCAGTAATACAAGCAGAATCCACGTAAAACTGCTTTCAAAAGGGCAGCTAAGTATCAGGAAATCCTTATATATAATTGTCGGCATGGAACTTGCTTTTTCGTGAATGGGGAATTGACAGCCCGTACCTTTTTGCTACATGTTTGTAGCGAACACCCCAACCGGGTGTTGTGAAAATACAACAGAGTGCGGGCGCCACACTACATTGCCGAATTTTTAAGAGAGGAAAGGACTTATGAAACTCATCCTGAAACGTACGTTGACATCCGTCGCTGTGGCGGTGGCACTGGTTGCAGCGCCACTGGCAAATGCGACGAACGGGTATTTCAAAATTGGTTACGGTTCGAAGAACCGTGGTATGGCGGGTGCGGGCATGGCCTTCGGGCAGGATGCCCTGGCCGCTGCCATCAATCCAGCCGCATTGGCTGGCATGGGTAACCGCGTTGATGCCGGCGTTGAATTGTTCAGCCCGAGTCAGCGAGAAGGCCAGGTGGATGCTACCGGTATGGCCACGCCGGATTTCGGTAATGGTCCGCGTCAGGGCGTGGATAGCCGTGAAACCAGTGGTGCAACAGTATTCGCAATACCCAATTTTGGTATCACGATGGACATGGGCAATGATATGACCTTTGGACTGGCTGTTGTTGCCAATGGTGGCATGAATACTCGCTATGGTAGCGCCAACGGCGGTACGGGTAATGTATACATGGATGCATTCGGGCCTGTCATTGGTGATACCTCGACCGGAAATTTCGGTGGTCAGGCAGGCTTTGCCGGTTTTCTTGAGTTTCAGGGTGTACCCGCAGCGGCCATGGATCCGAATCTGCAGACACTGTATACCAATCCGAATAACACTCCGTCGCTGGGTATAAATCTCTCTCAGGTGCTGATTACGCCGACCATCGCATATAAGATCAATCAGCATCACTCGGTCGGATTTGCGCCGGTGATTGCTTACCAGCGTTTCCGTGCCTATGGTCTGGGTTTGTTCCAGGCTTTCTCCAGTAACCCCGGCAAGGTAACCAACAACGGTGACAGCCAGTCCTGGGGTTACGGTGCCCGTGTCGGTTATCAGGCAACGTACGGTATGTTTTCTCTTGGTGCATCCTACACCAGCAAGCTGAACATGGAGGCTTTTGATCAGTATGCCGGGCTGTTTGCAGAGAAGGGTGATTTTGATATCCCGTCCACCTATGGTATCGGTCTGGCTATCCACCCGTCATCCAGTCTGACTCTGGCAGTAGACTGGGCACGTATCAACTATAGTGAGGTTGCAGCAATCAACAATGCAGGACCGACAGCTGACGAATTCTTTAGCGCTTTTGTCGGGGCATTGACTGGCAACCCGGCAGCGATCACGAACCCGCTGGGAACCAACGATGGCTGGGGTTTTGGCTGGGACGATATCAATGTCATCAAGGTTGGTGTCAGCTACATGTACAACAGCAAGTGGACGTTCCGTGCGGGCTATAATTTCTCCGAATCGCCGTACGATGACGATCAGGCGTTGTTTAACGTTCTTGCTCCTGCGGTGGTTCAGAAACATGCGACAGTTGGTTTTACTTACAGCCCAACCACTACCTCTGAGCTGACGGTGGCGTATATGCATGCATTCCGCGAAAGCCTGGATTATGACTATATTGGTGGAAATACAGTTCCTGCTTCGGGTAATTTCACCGGGTTCAATTTCTCCGCTGCACAAGCCATGTCCCAGAACGCTATCGAAGCCAGTTACGCCTGGAAGTTCTGAGTCGTGTTGATGGCTGACTTTGACATGTTGTCAGGTTGACGGGAAAGGGCCGTGATGTCACGGCCCTTTTTTGTACAACATATGCGGTCGAATTTTTAACGGGTGTTGTTTAGACTCCCCCGTGGAGTAAAAAAATTAAAGGTCAAGGAGAGAAGAATGGTCAATATCAAACGTTTGTTTTCCGTGTTCATGCTGGTCGGGATTGCGCTGTTGCCATTTTCCGGCAGCGTGCAGGCGGCCGAGAAGTTCAAGCCATTTGTACTGGCATTCAAGGGAACGGCAGATTTTGATACCAGGGTTAATGAAGTTCGTGACAAGCTGAAGAGCGAAGGCTTCAGGATTCTGGGTGAATATACCCCGTACGAGGGAACACACGTCGACAAGGCGCACATCATCATTGTGACCAATGATGAGCTGATCAAGGCTGCGGGCATGTCGAAGTACGGTGGTTTTGCCGCGCCCTGGCGCATTGGTATCACCAGGGTCGGCGATGAGGTTCAGGTGGCTTACCCGAACCCGATCTACATCGCCAAGGCGTATCACCTCAAGACAGACCTGGAAGGTGTGAACGATGCATTCCGCCGTTCACTGGGTGCGATTGAAACCTTTGGTTCGAAGAAGGGCCTGTCGGCACGTAAATTGCGCAAGTATCACTACACCTTCGGTATGGAATACTTTGATGATGTTCTTGAGTTGGCGGAGTATGACAGCCATGAAGCTGCAGTGGCGACTCTGGAGAAGAACCTTGCTGCCGGCGTTGCCGGCGTGACCAAGGTCTACCGTCTCGACCTGCCTGGGGATGTTACGGTGTTCGGTGTGGCGCGCAAGGCGGGTGAAAACGGCAATGAGGCCATGGATGATGTCTGGATCATGGGTAATATCGATTTTGAGGATCCCAGGAGTACCGCTTACCTGCCATACGAGATCCTGGTCGATGGCAACAAGGTTGTTGCCCTGCATGTGCGTTTCCGCATGGCATTGCACCGCCCGGATCTGAAAATGATGGGCAAGAACAGCTTTATGAATGTTATGCCTACGCCAAAAGCCGTTGACAAGGCGCTTACCGCTGTGGCGGGCGGCAAGTGATCTGAACGAGCATGTTCGGCAGCTGTCCAAAACCCCTGCTTGCAGGGGTTTTTTTATGGATGAGGCAGGTTCGCGAGTGGATCGCGAGCAACGAAAAATTAGATGCAAATAGCTTTTAAGTTGCGCCACAAGTGGCCGTCATAATGGGCAGACGCCAAACGGCGCGAACTTATCGCTATCAAGGACTTGAGTGTATTAAAATGAAGCCCAGCATACTCCGTAATTTATTGATTTCAAGTGTATTATTTGGACTTGCCACCGGTGCGGTATTCCCCTTTTTTGCCGGATTATTTGTCGATGTCAAGGAGGATATGTTTGTCTGGTTCGTTGGCGCCTGTCTGCTTGCCGGTACATTTATTGGCGTCAGCAACTACTGGCTGGTCAATGTGATTTTACTTAAACGGCTGAGGCGCATCTCTGAAATCGCCAATGCTATCAGCCAGAACGATGTATCGCATGAATGTAAAATGCAGAGTAATGACATGATCGGTGACATCATCGATGCGTTTAACCAGATGGCAGCCAATCTGCGCAACATGATCGGGCAGATCAGCGGGGCAACCTCCCAGCTGGCGGCGGCGGCCGAGGAAACCTCTGCTATCACGGATGAAACCAGTCGCGGTGTTCAGCAACAGCGGGCAGAGATCGACAGCATTGCTTCGGCGATGGATGAGATGACCTCTACCGTGCAGGAAGTGGCGCGAAATGCCGCAGAGGCATCGAGAGCGGCCGACAGTGCAGACAATGATGCGAAGTCCGGTGCGCTGGTGGCAACCGAGGCCATTGGTGGCATTGACTCATTACTGGGTGAAGTTGATTCAGCGGCACAGGTCATTCGTAACCTGGAGAAGGAAAGCGAAAATATCGGTTCGGTGCTGGATGTCATACGCGGCATTGCCGAGCAAACCAATCTGCTGGCGCTCAATGCCGCGATTGAAGCGGCGCGTGCCGGAGAACAGGGTCGCGGGTTTGCCGTGGTGGCGGATGAAGTCCGCACGCTGGCCAGCCGCACCCAGCAGTCGACCCAGGAAATTCACGATATGATTCAGCGCTTGCAGGATGGTGCTGTCAATGCAGTCAAGGTGATGGAAGGCGCTCAGCACAAGGCGCAGGACAGTTCCGAGCTTGTCGAAAAGGCGGCGGAATCACTGGCCTCGATTGCCGGTGCCGTTTCCAATATCAATGACATGAATACCATGATTGCCAGTGCTGCCGAAGAGCAGAGTGCGGTGGCTGCCGAGATGCAGGCGAACATGAACAATATCCGTGAGGTCTCTGACCGCTCGGCAGAAGGGGCGCAGCAGACAGCCCAGGCCAGCGAGGAGTTGGCGCGTCTGGCAGCGGAGCAGCAGTCGCTGATGGCCCAGTTCAAGATCTAGTCAGGGCGGAAAACTGCAAAATGGCAAGCCGGACGGGACACCGTCCGGCTTTTTTTATCCCTTTTGGGAGGGGTGAAAAGGCATGCAAAAAGAGCTTCTGTACTGTATTGTTCGCGCCCGGATCAATTATTTTTATTGGCTCGAAAAAATTTTAGCTGGCGCCTGGGCGCAGAGAAGGGTTCGAAAACATGTCAGATCGCAGATTGCAGGTATTTCATACGGTTGCTCGTCTTCTGAGTTTTACCAAGGCGGCGGACACTCTGCACATGACTCAACCAGCGGTCACTTTCCAGGTGCGCCAGCTGGAAGAACAGTTCAATACACGCCTGTTTGACCGTACCCATAATCGTATCAGTCTGACCGAAGCCGGGAAGCGGGTGTTTGATTTCTCCGGGCGTATCTTCGACCTGTATTCGGAGATGGAGAACGCCGTCAAGGACATGACCGGCGATGTCAGCGGTATACTGATGATTGGCGCCAGCACCACCATCGCTGAGTACATGCTGCCTGCACTACTTGGCGATTTCAAAAAGAAATATCCGGACGTGAACGTCCAGCTCAAGGTGTCGAACTCCGAAGGCATCGTGCATATGGTCGAGAACAATGTGATCGACCTTGGTGTGGTTGAATCGCCGGTGATGAACAAGAACCTTGTGGTGGAAATGTGTCGCAAGGATGAGCTGGTGGCCGTTGTGTCGCCGTCGCACCATCTTGCCGAGCGTGACATGGTAGAGATAAAGGACTTGCTGCAATATCCCTACATTTGCCGCGAAGAAGGTTCCGGTACCCGCGAGGTCATTGCGGAATACATGCACGGGCTTGGTATTACGCCGGGACAGGTACACCTGTCGATGGAGCTGGGTAGTCCGGAATCGATTAAAGGCGCGGTCGAAGCTGGCATGGGTGTATCGATTGTATCCCTCGCGACGATCCAGAAAGAACTCAAGCTTGGCACGCTCGTCAGGCTGAGGCTTGAGCCGGCACTGGAACGCCCCTTTTCCTTTGTGCACCAGAAGCAGAAGTTTCGCCACCGTGCCATGGATGAGTTGCTGGATTTCGCAAGAAACTACTGCAAATCACACCCCGACGTTGTATAAATCCACGTATGGACGCCGACCGGAAGAAAGCCCTTTTAGAAACGTTTGAAAAACTCTCGCCGACAGACCAGTCGGCGGTTACCAGTTTTGCTGACTTCCTGCTGAAGCGTTCGCCCGGTTTTTCTGTCCCTCTGCAGGATAGCCCGGCCCCGGTGGTGGACGAGCCATCTGAAATCCCTGAGCCTGAGCATATACCCGCTCCCGAAAACGAACGCGTGGTGGCGGCGATTAAACGCCTGTCAAAGACTTATTCCATGCTGGGCAAGAGCAAGATGCTCGGGGTGACATCAGACCTGATGACGCAGCATGTTCTGCAGGGGCGTGAGGCCAGTGATGTGATTGCTGAACTGGAGCGCGTTTTCCAGGAAGAGTACGAAGCGCTCAGGCAGGGCGGGGACTGACAACATGGAGGTTGTTCGTCAGTGGTTCCAGCGCCATTTTTCGGATCCGCAGGTTGTTATTCTTGCGCTGGTCCTGTTGCTGGGCTTTGTGGTGGTCGTCACCATGGGCAAGATGCTGGCGCCGGTGCTGGCAGCGCTGGTGCTGGCCTACCTGCTGGAGGGTGTCGTAGCCGCATTGCAGCGCCTGGGGATGCCTCGGTTGTTTGCTGTGGTGCTGGTGTTCCTGGTGTTCATCGTCGTGCTGGTATTTGCGTTACTCGGGCTGCTGCCCAGGTTGTCCTACCAGGTAACGCAGTTGTTTCAGCAACTACCCAATATCATCGGTAAGGGCCAGGCGGTTATCATGCACCTGCCGGAGCAGTACCCGGATCTTGTCAGCGAGGCGCAGGTTGCCGAATTGATGGATGCCATTCGTGCCGAGCTGGGCAGTCTGGGTCAGCGCGTGGTATCGGCTTCCATGGCGTCGGTCGTCGGTATCATGATGTTGATGGTCTACCTGATACTGGTTCCTTTCCTGGTGTTCTTTTTCCTCAAGGACAAACAGCGCATTATTGACTGGTTGCAGGGCTATCTGCCGAAAGAGCGGGCGCTGACGACCCGCGTATGGCAGGACGTCAATGTGCAGATTGCGAATTACGTGCGTGGCAAGGTCTGGGAGATTCTTGTTGTCGGTGGCGTGTCTTACGCCACGTTCACCCTCATGGGGCTGCAGTATGCTGTACTGTTATCCACGCTGGTGGGTCTTTCTGTCATTATCCCGTACATCGGTGCGGCAGTCGTGACCTTGCCGATTGCAGCAATTGCTTTTTTCCAGTGGGGCTGGAGCAGCGATGCCTGGTATATCCTGCTGGCCTACGGCGTAATTCAGGCAATCGATGGTAATGTGCTGGTCCCGCTGCTGTTCTCCGAGGTGGTCAATCTGCACCCGGTCGCCATTATTATTGCTGTGGTCGTGTTCGGTGGGTTGTGGGGGTTCTGGGGCGTGTTTTTCGCCATTCCACTGGCCACGGTGGTGCAGGCAGTGCTCAAGGCCTGGCCGAAGAAACCCCTGCCTGAAGCGAACGTTTCCACAGGTTAAGGAAGCCCTTATCCGTTTAACAACCGTCTTTGTTCCATAGCCGTCATTCCGCGTGTGACGGAATGACGAGGGTCGGGTTTACAGGGCCTCAGACGCGTAATCCGCCAGTCGTGAACGTTCACCGCGGGTAAGCATAATGTGCCCGCTGTGTGCCCAGTCCTTGAAGCGATCCACCACATAAGTGAGGCCGGAACTGGTCTCGGTGATGTAGGGCGTATCAATCTGCGCCACGTTACCAAGGCAAATAACCTTGGTACCCGGTCCGGCGCGCGTCACCAGGGTCTTCATCTGTTTGGGCGTCAGGTTCTGCGCTTCGTCGAGGATCAGGTACTTGTTCAGGAAAGTCCGCCCGCGCATAAAGTTCATGGAGCGAATCTTGATGCGGTTACTGAGCAGGTCATTGGTTGCCGCACGCCCCCAGTCGCCGCCCACATCGGAACGTGTCAGCACTTCCAGGTTGTCCATCAGTGCCCCCATCCACGGTGTCATCTTTTCCTCCTCGGTGCCTGGCAGGAAGCCGATGTCTTCACCCACCGGCACGGTGACGCGGGTCATGATGATTTCCTTGTAGCGGTTCTCTTCCAGCGTTTGCGTCAGGCCGGCTGCCAGTGCCAGCAGCGTCTTGCCGGTGCCGGCCGTACCCACCAGGCTGACGAAATCGACCTCCGGGTCCATCAGCAGGTTAAGGGCAAAGTTCTGTTCGCGATTACGTGCGCTGATGCCCCATACCGTGTGCCTGGAACCGCGGTAGTCAATGGCGGTTTCCAGTATGGCGCTGCCATCTCCGATTTCCTGCACCAGTGCCTCGAAGCCCTGTTCGCCGGGAATATACACACACTCGTTGACATTCCAGGATTCCACCAGCGGGCCGTGTACGCGGTAATAGTTGCGGCCGTCCTTTTGCCAGGACTCCAGTGTATCGCTGTGGGCCTGCCAGAAATCCTCCGGCAGTTCGGATACGCCGGGGTACAGGAGATTGACGTCTTCCAGTACCTGGTCGTTGAAGTAGTCTTCGGCGTGGATGCCGAGTACGGCGGCCTTGATGCGCAGGTTGATGTCTTTTGACACCAGCGTCACGGTCAGGTCGGGGTGTTCATTCTGCAGCGCCAGTGCAGTGGCAAGGATACTGTTATCCGGACGGTTGCCGGGCAGCACATCGGGCAACGCAGCTTTCAGGGTGTGGGTCTGGAAAAACAGCCGGCCGCTTTGCTCTTCCGGCAGGTCCTCGATCAGCCCGCGGGTGACCAGCGGGATGCCCTGCTCGATCTGTTCGGTGCTGATGTCACGCATCAGTTCATCGAGGAAGCGGCTGACCTGGCGCACATTGCGCGCCACTTCAGACACGCCTTTCTTGCCGGCGTCCATCTCTTCCAGTACGACCATGGGCAGGTAGACGTCGTGCTCCTTGAAACGGAACAGGGACGTTGGGTCGTGCATCAGCACGTTGGTGTCGAGAATAAAAAGGCGTTTGGCGGCAGAGTCGGCCTGTGTCATGGAGGGCGGTTTTTTCCTCGCTATGCAGGGTTTACGGGTTGACGCGGTTCAGTTCGCGCACGGCTTCCAGTACTTCATCGACGTGACCGTCGACCTTGACCTTGCGCCATTCGCGGCGCAGCTTGCCGTTGCCATCGATCAGGAAGGTGCTGCGCTCTATGCCCATTACCTTCTTGCCGTACATGTTCTTTTCCCTGATGACATCAAACAGTTTGCACAGGGCTTCATCCTTGTCCGATATCAGTTCGAACGGGAATTCCTGTTTTGCCCTGAACTTTTCATGAGAGGCAAGGCTGTCGCGTGACACACCGACTACGACGCTCCTGTTGCGCCGGAACTTTGCGATATTGTCGCGGAAATCCTGGCCTTCCCGGGTGCAGCCCGGTGTGCTGTCCTTCGGGTAAAAGTAGATCACCACATTTCTGCCCTTGTGGTCGGACAGGCGAAATGTGCCGCCAGTCGATTCGGCGCTGAAATCAGGTACTTTTTTGTTGAGCTGGACGACAGGCATGGTACTCATCCTTTTACGGGTTCGATTACGGCATCCAGGTTCAGGCGGTCGCAGAAGTCCAGAAATTCCTCGCGCAGGGTGGCGATATGGGTGCTGGCCGGGACATCCAGCACCATGTGCACGGCGAACATCTGCGTGCCGGTATGGGCAGCCGCATAGGTGGAGGTAGACAGGTCCTGGATATTGATGCTGCGCTGGGAGAAGAAGCTGGCCAGGTTGTGCACGATGCCGGGGTGGTCGAGGGACACCACGTCTACGCCGTAGGGCAGGAAGTCACCCTCGGTAGACCTCGGTCCGGTGCGCTTGATGTGCAGCGTCATGCCGAGCTGGTCCTGCATCGCGTCGCACTGGTTTTCCAGTTTGGCGAGGTTGTTCCAGTTGCCGGTCACCAGCAGCAGCACGGCAAATTCACCGCCCAGTACCGTCATCCGGCTGTCGGCAATATTGCAGCCGCTGCCCGTTACCCAGCCGGACAGGCGGTCGACCAGACCCGGCCGATCCTCGCCCAGCGCGGCAATCACCAACTGGTTACTCATGTGTGCAGCCTACCACTAATCCAGCACCACGGCACGCAGCTGTTCGGCGGCTTGTTCCGGGCTGATGGTGCTGACGAACAGGCCTGAGCCCAGCTCGAAGCCGGTCGGGATGCTGGTGCGCGGGCAGATTTCCATGTGCCAGTGGTAACTGTCCCGGCAGTTGCTGAAATCATTGTTGTGCGGCAGCGAATGCAGGAAAAAATTGTACTGTGCGCCGCCGATCACGGCGTCCAGCCGGGCCATGGCGCGTTTCATTACGCGTGACAGGTCTTCACGCTGGGCGTCATTGATGTCGATGAAATCACTGGCGTGTTTCAGGGGCAGTATATGCACCTCCCATTCATAGCGGCTGGCAAAGGGTTTGATGGCGACGAAGTGCTCGCCGCGTTCTATCACGTATTGCCCGACGTCGATCCTGCGGCGTACCGAGCCGGATTCGCGGTCGTAGATTCTGGCCTCGAAGGTCAGTGCCTCGTCGATCAGTGAGCAGAAAATACACTGCCGGTTTTTCTCGAAATACTGGCGGCTGTGAATGACTTCGTTATAAACATTCTCCGGCACCACCGGCATGGCAATAACCTGGCTGTGGGTATGCGCAATGCTGGCACCGGCAGCCGGGCCAAAGTTCTTGAAGATCAGTACATACTGGATGCGTGTATCGGCCTCGTACAGGTTGCGTATGCGATCCCGGTAGACACCGATCAGGCGAAACAGGTGGTCCTCTGACATTTCATGGAGGGCGATACCATGTTCCGGGTGGTCGATAATGACCTCGTGGCGGCCGTAGCCGTCGATGGCCTGCTGCAGGCCGAATACCAGGTTACCGGAGGTGCTCTCGTCACCCAGCACCGGGTAGAGGTTTTCCACCACGCGTACCTGCCAGTCACCGGTTTCCGGAGAGGCTGTGACGGTCGGCGGGGTCATTTCCTCGTTGCCGCGGCAGAACGGGCAGCGGTCGACGTGCTTGCGGGTGTCGCGCGGGGCCGGGGCCTCGTCCTTGCGCGGGCGCATGCCGCGGGCGGTAGACACCAGCACGGATTCGCTGGGCACGATGGGGTTGATACGGATTTCTCGGATGGTTTCGGGCTGATCACTCATGATGGTTCGCCAGTTTGCTCGGATGGGGCTAATTATCGTTGTCCGGCGCGAGATGGAAACCAAGGGTTGCTGAATCCGGTATTAAATGGACTAATCAGGCGGGTTTGTCACCGCAGGCCGGCTTGTCAGCAGCGGGACGGAAACGTAACATGCATCTGGTTTTTCACAGCGGAGGTTCCGATGTTTCACGGCAGTATGGTGGCACTGGTCACGCCCATGCGTGAGGATGGTGCAATCGACGAGGACAGCCTTGAGGCCCTGGTCGAGTTCCACGTTGCCGCGGGCACTGATGCTATCGTTGCGGTAGGGACAACGGGCGAATCCGCGACCCTGAATGAAAAGGAACATTGTGCCCTGTTGCGACGCATTGTTGCCATGGTGGGCGGTCGTATACCGGTGATTGCCGGCACGGGTGCCAATTCTACCCAGGAAGCCATTGATCTGACGCGCTGTGGCATGGAGGCTGGCGCCGATGCCTGCCTGCTGGTGGTGCCCTACTACAATAAACCCACCCAGGAAGGATTGTACCGGCACTACAAAACCATCGCCGAAGCGGTGCCGATCCCGCAGATTCTGTACAACGTTCCGGGACGCACCGTGTGTGATATGTTGCCGGAAACGGTCGAACGACTGGCGCCGATCTCCAATATCGTCGGCATCAAGGACGCCACGGGGGATCTGCAGCGTGGCAGGGAAATCCTGCAACGCTGCGGTGATCGACTGGACCTGTACAGCGGCGATGATGCCACTGCGATGGAGCTGATCCTGCTGGGAGCCAAAGGTGATATTTCCGTGACCGCCAATGTTGCCCCCAAAGCCATGCACGACATGTGTGCGGCGGCCCTGGCCGGCGACCGTGAAACGGCGGAAAAGATCGACGCCACACTGCGCGCCCTGCACCGTGACCTGTTTATTGAATCCAGCCCGATTCCGGTCAAGTGGGCGTTGCACGAAATGGGTATGATCCCCCCGGGCCTGCGCCTGCCAATGACACCGCTGTCTCGCGAATGTTACCCACCGGTCCGCGATGCGTTACGCCAGGCCGGCGTACTCGAAACTTCCGATGTCTGAACCGAAAACAAGCGGACTTTTATTTATGCCAGAAAATTCAACTATCCTGCGTATCCTGCTACCCGTCCTGATGCTGTCTTTCCTGTCCGGGTGCGGTACGTTGAAGCGGATGTTCCCCGACCGAAGCGAGGAGTACCGCAAGACAGAAACCAGCGCGCCGCTGGATGTGCCACCGGACCTTACGACCACGCCGGTCAATGATGCACTGGTGGTGCGCGATGGCGCGGCAACCCTGTCGGGTTATAACAGTGCCGCGCAGACGCGCAGCAAGGCCAGCCAGGGTGTTTTGCCGACACCGGAAAATATGCGTATTGCCCGCGACAACGGTCGTGCATGGCTGGTCGTGAAGGGCGACCCTGCCGCTGTCTGGAGCAGGGCGCGGGAGTTCTGGCTGGACGCCGGGTTTCTGATCCGCCGTGAAAACCCGGCGCTTGGCGTGCTGGAAACCGACTGGGTGGACAGCCAGGTGGAAGCGCCCGGCGATATTATCCGCAATACCATCAGCCGTGTTTTCCAGAATGCCTATTCCTCCTCGCTGCGCGATCGCTATCGCATGCGGCTGGAGACTGGTGAGGAGCCTGGTACCACTGAAATTTATATTACCCACAAGGGGCTGCAGGAAAAACTGGAAGGTCGAACCGATGAAATCCAGACCACTGTCTGGGAGCCGCGCCCCAGTGACCCGGGCCTGGAATCGGAGATGTTGAAACAATTGATGATTTACCTTGGCGCCACACCACAGCGCGCCGAGCAGCTGACGGCTCCGCACGCCCCTGCGCCGGACAAGGCGGAATTGACGAGGCAGGACAGTGGGCAACCGGTACTGGTTATTCATGACAGCTTCCCGCAGGCCTGGCGCAGTGTCGGTATTACCCTGGACCGTATTGACTTTGCGGTGGAGGATCGTGATCGCTCGGCGGGCATTTACTATGTGCGTTACAACGACCCCATGAAGCAGCAGAAAAAGGGCTTCCTGTCGAAACTGGCGTTCTGGTCCGATGATGATACCGACAAGGTCGTGACTTACCAGATCAAACTGGTCGACGATGGCGCGGATACCCGTGTCATGGTGCTGAACGAGAAGGGCGAAGCTGAAACCTCCGTTACGCCGGTTCGCATATTGACCCTGCTCTATGAGGAATTGAAATAAGCGCCATGCGCTTTGCCTCACTGGGTAGCGGTAGTCAGGGTAACGCAACGCTGGTTGAGGCGGGTTCCACCCGGCTGATGATTGATTGCGGTTTCTCCTGCAAGGAAACCGAGAAGCGTCTGCAGCACCTTGAGGTTGAGCCGGGCAGCATCGATGCCATTCTGGTAACGCACGAGCATAGTGACCATATTTCCGGCGTGGCCCGATATTCGCGGCGTCACGGGACGCCGGTGTGGATGACGCCAGGTACCGGGGTTATGCATCAGGGCGGTGAGGTCGCCGAGCTGAACCACTTCAGCAGCCATGAGACCTTCTGTATCGGCGATATCGATATACAGCCTTTCCCCGTGCCTCACGATGCCCGGGAACCCTGCCAGTTCGTATTTTCCGATGGCAACAACCGGCTTGGCCTGTTAACCGATGCGGGCAGTATTACCCGTCACATAGTTGAGGCGCTGGAGGGACTGGATGCCCTGATCCTGGAGTTCAATCATGACCCTCGCATGCTTGAGGAAGGGCCATACCCTGCAGGCCTCAAGGCACGGGTCAGGGGGGATTATGGCCACCTGAGCAATTGTCAGGCGGCTGACCTGCTTGGCAGGATTGACCTGCATCGATTAAAGCTGCTGGTGGCCGCGCATCTCAGTGAAAAAAACAATCACCCTGAGCTGGCGCGCGAGCAGGTCGAGCGAGCCCTCGATGGCCAGGATATCCGTATCCATATTGCTGACCAGTCGGTCGGCATTCCCTGGGAATGCCTCTAAAAAACCGCTCCCTGCCTCTAAAATGTGCTTAAAGGTATTTGGCAAACTGCCACTATCCTGAGTGTATTCAAATCACACGACAGGGGGATGCGTACTGCGTGCTGCCTACTGTGATTTTTGGACGAGTGTCTGATTATGTTGAAATTTGAATTGCTTTCACGGTTGTCAATCCGCAATAAAGTCTGGGGTGGCTTCGGGATACTGCTGGCGTTGATTGTCGCGGTATCTGCCGTTTCCTGGCGTAGTCTGTTCCAGATCGAGAGCGAATTCAGTACAGTGGTCGAGGAAGTGCAGCCGACCATGCTGGCTTCGCAAACCCTGTCGCGCGCGCTGGCGCAGGCATCTGCCGCACTGGGCTTTTACTTGTTGGCCGAGGAAGAACGCAGCCTGCAGGATTACGATAAATCCCTGCAGCAGGTAGAAGCAGCGACGACCGAGCTGGGTAAACTGGCGTCCATGCGCGGAGATACCTTGATGCAAGAACGCGTGAGACGCCTTGTTGCCCTGGTGGAACGTTTCAAGGCCTACCGTGATCGTATGGTTGAATTGACGGAGAACCGCATGAGCAACATGGCGGGTCTGCAGTATGCGGCCGGGAATCTCAACCCTGTCAGTCAGGAAATGCTGCAGATTACCCGCGAAATGCTGGACAGTGAATTTGATGAAGAAGCCAGTATCGGTCGGCGTGGACTGTTTAACGAGATCCACGAAATGCGCTATGCCTGGGCCAATGTCATGAACGGTGTGCGTGCCTATATTGCGTTTCGCGGTGAACGGTCGCTGCACGAAATCCAGCTTTACAGTGACCTCACCGACCTCAAGATCAAGGCGCTGGGTTCCTACGAAAACGAACTGACCTTTGAGCAGGACGACGGGCTGGCACGTTTCATCGATGCCAAGAAAAAGTTTTTCCGCGACTTTGAAGGCCTGAAGAAGCTCGATGCTGAAGGTCGCTGGCGAACGGATGTCAGCCTTATCCGGTCGGAAATATCACCGTTACTGGCGGAGATTAACCATGAACTGGATGCCCTGGTTGAAAGCCAGCGACAACTGGCGACTGCAGCCAGTAGCGATGTGCTGGATAATCTTCACAACAGTGTGTCGTTTATTGGCATTTTGCTGGCAGTGGCGCTGGTGCTGGGCGTAGGTGTGTCGATACTGGCCGGTCAGCATATTGTGGCACCGATTTTGCGCCTGAGAAGCATTCTCGAAAGCATGGCGAGTGGTAAAGGTGATTTGACCCAGCGGGCAAGACTGGCTTCAAAAGATGAACTGGGACAGACGTCGGGCTATTTCAACCAGCTGATGGCCAGTTTGCAGGAAATGGTGCTTGAAATTGTGGCTGTGTCCGAGCAGGTGCTGGACAGCGCCCGGCAGTCCAGCGAACGTGTCAGCACGGTGCAGAGCAATGTGACGGATGCAGCCGAACGCACGCGCAGTACTGCGGCGGCAACCGAGGAGATGTCAGCCACAAGCGCTCATATAGCCAGTAATGCTGAAACGGCAGCCGGTGAGGCCGATAAAGCGCGCGAGCAGGCCGAGGAAGGTAATGCTGCCATGCGTGAAATGGCTTCCAGGGCCAGTGTTATGGAATCCAGGATCCAGCATTTGCAACAAAGCGTTGCTATGATTGAGGAAAAAGGCCGCGCCATGGAATCCATGGTTGGCGTGATCAACGAAATTGCCGGGCAGACCAACTTGCTGGCACTGAATGCCGCTATCGAGGCCGCACGCGCAGGTGAAGCCGGACGTGGCTTTGCCGTGGTGGCGGATGAGGTGCGCCAGCTTGCATCCAAGACCCAACAGTCCACGGCCAGTATTCACGAACTGCTGGACAGCAACCGCAGTTCCAGTCAGGAACTGGTTTCCACTATGAAGCAGGTGGCCGAGGCGGGTGGCTCAATGTCGCATACTGTCACGGAGGCGGAAGGCGTTATCAACCGCATGACAGAGAGCGTCAATCTGATGAATAACATGGTGGAAGAAATTGCCCGGTCGGCAAGAGAGCAATCCCTGGTCAGTGAGGACATTGCGCGTCATGTCGAACTGATGTCCGCCGCGCAAACCGAAAATGCTGATCTGATGTCGGCGAGTAGTCAGGATATGTTGGAACTCACCGGTACTGCAACACGCCTCAAGGCAGTTGTAGATCGTTTCAAGGTGTGAGAAAAGCCGCGAGTTGTCCGGCTCGCGGCTGTACCGCCACCCGGGCATCCCGTATCATAGCGGGCCTTGTTTTTAACCGGGAAAGCCCATGTTGCAGCTCGTTGGCGCACCTGCCTTTTCGCCCTTCCGAATCCGTAAACTGCTGGAACGTGCGCGCCGGGTCACTGCAGGCGTTACGGCGCTGGATGCCCGCTATATTCACTTCGTGGAGCTGGAGCAGCAGCTGACACCAGCCGAGCACCAGCTGCTTGAACAGCTGCTCGGTGGCGCTGGTCCCACGGGTCAGGCGGCGGCACACCGTTTCTGGGTGGTTCCGCGTATTGGCACAATATCTCCCTGGTCAAGCAAGGCGACTGATATTGCCCACAATTGCGGGTTGCAGAAGGTGGCGCGTATTGAACGTGGCATCCGTTTTGACCTGGGGCTGGATGCGGGCGCAACACTGGACGGCGAAACGCTGGAATCCCTGCTGGCACTACTGCACGATCGTATGACCGAGTCGGTACTGCCACGTGCAGAGGATGCCGAGGCGTTGTTCAGCCACGCTGAGCCAGCGCCACTGACGTGCGTGGATATTCTCCAGGGCGGGCGGGCTGCATTGCTGGCCGCTGATCGTGAGCTGGGGCTGGCGTTGTCTGACGACGAGATTGACTACCTGGTAGACAGTTTTACTGCGCTGGGTCGTAACCCGACCGATGTCGAGCTGATGATGTTTGCGCAGGCCAACTCGGAGCACTGCCGGCACAAGATTTTCAATGCCAGCTGGGTTATTGACGGCAAACCGCAGCAGACTTCGTTGTTCAACATGATCCGCGCCACGCACCGGGCCAGCCCCGAGGGCGTGCTGTCGGCCTACCACGATAATTCTGCTGTTATCGAGGGCAACCCGGCGAAGCGTTTTTTTGTCGATGCCGGGAGCGGCAGTTATCGCAGTCATGACGAAATGGCCCACATCCAGATCAAGGTGGAAACCCATAACCACCCGACAGCCATTTCTCCCTTCCCGGGTGCGGCAACCGGTTCCGGTGGCGAGATCCGCGACGAGGGGGCGACAGGGCGTGGCGCCAGACCCAAGGCGGGGCTGTGCGGTTTCTCCGTGTCCAACCTGCGCATACCGGATTTTGTGCAACCGTGGGAGACCGATCATGGCAAGCCGGCACGCATCGTGTCCGCGCTGGATATCATGCTTGAAGGACCACTCGGTGCCGCAGCGTTCAATAATGAATTCGGCCGCCCCAACCTGTGTGGCTATTTCCGTACCTTTGAAGAACGTGTGCCGGGACCGGCCGGTGAAGAAGTGCGCGGCTATCACAAGCCCATTATGATCGCCGGCGGCTATGGCAATATCCGCGAACAGCACATTGAAAAACAGGATATTCCGGCCGGCGCACAAATTATTGTCATCGGCGGTCCGGCCATGTTGATCGGTCTTGGCGGTGGTGCGGCTTCGTCTGTGTCCAGCGGCGAAAGTGCCGAGCATCTCGATTTTGCTTCGGTGCAGCGCGGCAATCCGGAAATGGAACGCCGTTGCCAGGAAGTTATCGACCGCTGTTGGGAGATGGGCGAAGCCAATCCGATCCTGTCTATTCACGACGTTGGGGCCGGAGGGTTGTCCAATGCCGTGCCGGAGCTGGTCAATGATGCCGGCCGGGGCGGTCGTTTCGAGTTGCGTGCCATACCCAACGATGAACCGGGCATGTCGCCCATGCAGATCTGGTGCAACGAATCGCAGGAACGTTACGTGCTGGCAGTGTCGGACGAACGTGTTGAGGAGTTCCAGGCGCTGTGCGAGCGTGAACGCTGTCCCATGGAAGTGCTGGGTGAAGCCACCGGTGAACCGCAGCTGGTGCTGGGAGACGGGTATTTCGACAACACGCCGATCGACCTGCCCATGTCGTTGTTGCTCGGCAAGCCGCCTAAAATGCTGCGCGATGTCCATCATCGCACCTTCAGTAAGCCCGACCTCGACTTGCCGGATGACCTGACAGATATGGCCTATCGCGTGCTGCGCGTGCCATCGGTCGGCAGCAAACAGTTTCTGATTACCATCGGCGACCGTTCCGTGACCGGGCAGGTGACACGCGACCAGATGGTTGGTCCCTGGCAGGTGCCGGTGGCCGACGTTGCCGTAACCTGTGCCGACTATCAGGGTTATCGCGGTGAAGCCATGGCAATGGGCGAGCGGCCGCCGGTGGCGCTGGTCGATCCGCCGGCCTCCGGGCGCATGGCGGTGGGTGAGACCATCACCAACATGGCGGCTGCGTGTATAGAAGCCCTGTCCAGTATCCGTTTGTCGGCCAACTGGATGGCCCCGGCCGGACACCCCGGTGAAGACGCCGGCCTGTTCGATACGGTGCGCGCTGTGGGCGAAGAATTATGCCCGCGCCTTGGCCTGTGTATCCCGGTGGGCAAGGACTCACTGTCGATGAAGACCGTGTGGGAAGAGCAGGGTGAGTCGCGCTCGGTTACCGGGCCCCTGTCCTTGATCGTGACCGGTTTTGCACCGGTTATCGATGTGCGCAGAACCCTGACACCTCAGTTGCGCCGGGATTGTGGCGATACGGACCTGGTATTTGTTGACCTGGGCAAGGGCCGTAACCGGCTGGCCGGTTCTGCGCTGGCGCAGGCCTATAAACAGGTCGGTCACCATGCGCCCGATCTGGACGACCCGGATGCACTGAAGAGTTTTTTTGCTGCCATCCAGGACCTCAACCAGAACGACTTGTTGCTGGCCTACCATGACCGTTCCGACGGTGGCCTGTTTACGACCCTGTGTGAAATGGCTTTTGCCGCTCACTGTGGTGTGGAAGTTAAACTCGATGCGTTGGGTGATAACAGTCGCGCGGCGTTATTTAATGAGGAGCTGGGCGCCGTGTTGCAGGTGCGGCATTGCGATACCGACACCATACTGGAAACATTGCGCGAGGCGGGCCTGTGGCGCCACAGCCATGTTATTGGCAGCTTGCGTGACGATGACCGTATTGTATTTACGCGCGCGCGCAAGCCGGTGTTTGACGAAAAACGTATTGATCTGCAGCGTGCCTGGGCAGAAACCAGCTATCAGATGCAGGCGTTGCGGGATAACCCCGAGTGTGCGGAGCAGGAATTTGCCAGCCTGCTCGATGGCAGTGACCCGGGTTTGCAGCCACGTGTCAGTTTTGACCCGGAAGATAATGTTGCGGCGCCCATGATTGCCGTTGGTGTAGCGCCGAGGGTCGCCATCCTGCGTGAGCAGGGTGTTAATGGCCACCTCGAAATGGCCGCGGCCTTCACTGCGGCGGGATTCGAATGTCATGACGTGCACATGAGCGATATCATCACTGCGCGTAGCGACCTGTCCGGCTTCAGCGGACTGGTGGCTTGTGGCGGGTTTTCCTATGGTGACGTACTGGGTGCCGGGCAGGGCTGGGCGAGATCGATCCTGTTCAATGCCGCTGTGCGTGACGCCTTCAATGCTTTTTTTGAGCGTGATGACAGCTGGGGACTGGGTGTATGCAATGGCTGTCAGATGATGTCCGGTCTGCGTGATCTGATTCCCGGTGCGACACACTGGCCGCGCTTCGAGCGCAACCTGTCTGAACAGTTCGAGGCGCGTTTCTCGCTGGTGGAAATACTGGATACACCTTCGATTCTGCTCAAGGGAATGGCCGGTTCCCATTTGCCGATTGCTGTCGCACACGGCGAAGGGCGTGCCAGCTTCGGTTCGCGCGAGCAGGCGCAGGCAGCACTGGAGGACAGGCGCGTGGCACTACGCTACGTGGATCATTACGGCGAACCTGCAGAAGCCTACCCGGTGAACCCTAACGGTTCAGCATTCGGCATTACCGGTGTTACCACGGATGACGGTCGCTTTACCATCATGATGCCGCACCCGGAGCGAGTGTTCCGTACTGTGCAGCATTCCTGGCACCCGGATGAATGGGGTGAGGAAGGGCCGTGGATGCGTATGTTCCGTAATGCCCGCCACTGGGTTGGTTAGCAGCCTGCCAGGTGTTCGTGATCATTCTGTGAAGACTTCCCCGCGCAAGTCGCTACACTCCTGTAAGGCGGTGTGAGGAACTTGCCTTCCCGCGTTGCAGTCACAGTGTTGAAGTCAGAGGGTAGTGCCGTGCTGATCAGAAAATCCGCCGATCTCAAAGAGTCCGACGTCACTCCGTACGAAATTTATCAACAGCGGCGGGCATTTCTGCAGTCCGGGCTTGTGGTTGCCGGCGTGGCGCTGACAGGTTCGTTATGGTTGCCTTCAGCATCGGCAGCCCTGTCGCTTACGAATGTAACGCCCGGGCCGTTCAGCACAGACGAGGAAAAAACCGACCGCAAGGATGTGCTGACCTACAACAATTTCTATGAGTTCGGCGTATCCAAGTCGGATCCCGCAAAAAACGCCCACCGCATGAAAACCGACCCCTGGTCGGTAGAGGTTGTGGGTGAATGCGAGAAGCCGGGCATGTTCACACTGGAAGACATTGTTGCGCCCCACGCACTGGAGGAACGTATCTACCGACTGCGTTGTGTGGAGGGCTGGTCGATGGTGATTCCATGGATCGGTTTCCCGCTTGCCGATCTCATAAAACGTTTTTCCCCGACATCGAAAGCCAGGTACGTCGAATTCGAAACCCTGTACGACAAGAAGCAGATGCGTGGTCAGCGTCGCCGCGTGCTGGACTGGCCTTACCGCGAAGGCCTGCGCATGGATGAGGCCATGAATCCGCTGACGCTCATGGCGGTTGGGCTGTACGGGAAAGTCCTGCCCAACCAGAACGGCGCACCTTTGCGCCTGGTCGTGCCCTGGAAATACGGTTTCAAAAGTATCAAGTCGATTGTAAAAATCCGTTTCCGTGAAACGCAGCCAACCAGTTCCTGGATGAAAGCCGGGCCACGCGAATACGGTTTCTACTCCAATGTGAACCCGAATGTACCGCACCCGCGCTGGAGCCAGAAGCGCGAGCGCCGCATCGGTGAGTTCCGCAAACGCAACACGCTCATGTTTAACGGTTACGAAGCACAGGTCGCCGCCATGTACGCGGGGATGGACCTGAATAAATATTTCTAGGCCTGCGCTGCCCGATATGCAGAGACAATTACTCAAGCCAGCGGTTTTTCTCCTGTGCCTGGCGCCGCTTGCGCTGCTGGTCTGGGGGCTTTATGCCGACCGGCTTGGTGCAAACCCCATCGATGAAGTCGCTGATACGACAGGTGAGTGGGCGTTACGGTTTCTGCTGATAACGCTGATGGCAACCCCGTTAAAACGCCTGTCTGGTTGGGGGTGGCCTGTCCGGGTGCGGCGTATGCTGGGTCTTTTTGCATTTTTTTACGCAGCACTTCATTTTGTTACCTATCTCTGGCTCGACCAGTTTTTTGATTGGGGTGAAATCTGGCTGGATATTATCGACAGGCCGTTTATTACCGTCGGTATGCTCGCCTTTATTTTGTTGTTGCCGCTTGCTGCAACGTCCACTAATGCCATGGTGCGACGACTTGGACGCAACTGGAAGCGTTTGCATCGCCTTGCCTATGTGGTTCCGTTGCTCGGCGTTTTGCATTTCTGGTGGCTGGTGAAGGCTGATGTACTGGAACCGCTGGTGTATGCGGCTGTTCTTGTTTTACTGCTTGCGCTCAGGTTGAAGCGCAAGCCTGTTGTTGCCCGTACATCGACAGAGCGCTGCGTAAGCTGATAACGCTCCCGCTCATGCAGGGAAGGTGGCGGCCTGTTTTCCCGTTGCCACCACCACCCTGTTGTTGTGTGGGTTATGGCATGGCCTTCAATTTCTTGTAGTCAACTGCCCCTGCGTAGGCCTTGAGGTCTTCAATGCTGACATCGCTGCCTTCGATTGTCACAAGAAAGCGCTTGTCAACGACAATGTTGATGTCGCCGTCCCGGTTGCCGGCATCGTATTTCACGATAGCTTTCTGACGCCCGATGCGCTCAAGTTTTCCGCCGTCCGAGGTGGCAAACATGGGGTTGGAGAACATCATCATTACACCCTGCATAATCGGGGAGTCTGTGATGATCTTGACGGTAATCGAACTGGACCCCTTGCTGTATGTGCGTTCTGCTGTTACCCCGCCACCGAACATGGCCGTGCCGGCAGACTGGGATGATGCATCCTGCGCGCTCCAGCCGCTCACAGGTTCCGGAAGGAACGCCTCCAGTTGTGAAGCTTTCTTTTGCTGGATCAGCTGTGTTGCATAATTCAGGTTTTCCACGGCGTCCTTGTATTCGCCGTCCTGGTAATACTGCAAGGCCTCGTTGATGGAGTCTTCGATATCGTCAGCATACCCTGTGCCGGAAAAGGCCACGAGAGATGCGACGATTGCGGCTGCCTTTAGCGTGTGATCTGGTCTGGACATATCTGCCTCCTTGTTTCTGAGTTATATACCCGCTCAATACTAGTGTAGTCGTTTATATTTGATCCTGTGTGGCTGGTTGGCCTCGTCGCCGAGTCTGCGTTTTCGGTCTTCCTCATAGTCGGCATAGTTGCCTTCAAACCAGGTGACCTGGCTGTCGCCCTCAAAGGCAAGTATGTGTGTGGCGATGCGGTCCAGGAACCAGCGATCGTGGGAGATAACAACGGCGCAGCCCGGGAAATCCAGCAGGGCTTCTTCCAGTGCCCGCAGGGTTTCGACATCAAGGTCGTTGGTTGGCTCATCGAGCAGCAGCAGGTTGCCGCCACTCCGCAGTAGCTTGGCGAGATGCACGCGATTGCGTTCGCCACCGGACAGCGTGCCGACGTGTTTCTGCTGCTCAGTGCCGCCGAAGTTGAAGCGTGATACGTAGGCGCGTGAGTTGATCTCGTATTTTCCGATGGTGATGATGTCCTGGCCGTCCGAGATTTCTTCCCACACAGTCTTGTTGTCATCCAGCGCGTCACGGCTCTGGTCGACGCAGGCCAGTTGTACAGTTTCACCAATCCGCAGTTCGCCGCTGTCAACCGGTTCAACGCCCATTAGCATACGGAACAGGGTAGTCTTGCCTGCGCCGTTAGGGCCGATGATGCCGACGATGCCGCCCTGCGGCAGACGGAAGCTCAGGTCGTCGATCAGCAGTCGGTCGCCGAAGCTCTTGCGAATATGGCTGGCTTCGACCACCAGTTCACCCAGCCGCGGACCTGGCGGGATGTAGAGTTCCTTGGTCTCGTTACGCTTCTGGGCTTCCTGCGAGGACAGTTCTTCGAAGCGGGCAAGGCGGGCCTTGCTCTTGGCGTGGCGACCTTTGGGGTTGCTGCGTACCCATTCCAGTTCCGCCTTCATGGCTTTCTGGCGGGCGCTTTCGGTTTTTTCTTCCTGCTCAAGGCGGTTTTCCTTTTGCTCCAGCCAGGAGGAATAGTTACCTTCCCACGGGATGCCATGGCCGCGATCCAGTTCCAGAATCCAGCCGGCGACATTGTCGAGGAAGTAACGGTCATGAGTGACGGCGACCACGGTGCCGGGGTATTCGTGAAGGAAGCGTTCCAGCCAGGCCACGCTTTCGGCATCCAAGTGGTTGGTCGGTTCGTCGAGTAGCAGCATGTCAGGTTTGGAAAGCAGCAACCTGCACAGCGCGACGCGGCGTTTCTCGCCACCGGACAGCTTGCTGACGTCGGCATCCCACGGTGGCAGCCGTAACGCATCAGCGGCAATTTCCAGCGTACGTTCCAGGTTGTGGCCGTCACTGGCCTGCAGGATATTTTCAAGCTTCGCCTGCTCAGCGGCCAGTGCGTCAAAATCCGCATCCGGTTCGGCGTAGGCGGCATAGACCTCATCGAGCCGTTTTTGTGCATCGGTGATCTCTGCCAGTGCTTCTTCAACATTACCGCGCACATCCTTGCTCTCGTCCAGCTGCGGCTCCTGTGGCAGGTATCCGACCTTGATACCGGGTTGCGGGCGCGCCTCGCCGTTAATCTCGGTGTCGATGCCGGCCATGATGCGCAGCAGCGTGGATTTACCGGAACCGTTCAGGCCCAGAACCCCGATTTTGGCGCCGGGAAAGAATGACAGGGAAATATCGCGCAGTATTTCGCGTCTGGGCGGCACAACCTTGCCGACCTGGTTCATGGTGTAGACGTATTGGGCCATGTGACCTCGCTGGTTGGTGTAGACTGGAGGTATTATACCGGTTACGTGCTGGGGTTGTGTTGGTGTCCGCGGTATCGACGCTGAATGCTGGCAGGGTAACGAGAACTACCCCAACTTGAGCAGTTGGTTGCGGGATCTGTGTATGGGTTCTGATTGTGTGGCTGTCTATGTTGGCGATGCGCTGGCCGCTTATGGCTTTGGCGACAGCCATCCTTTTGGGCCTGATCGTATGGCGGCGTTCTGGCAGCGAATGTGTGACGAGGGAATGGATCAGCGGGTCGAGACCCGGGTGCCGGTTCGGGCCAGTGACGAAGATATCCTGCTGTTCCACACCCCGACCTACCTGGAAAAGGTCAAACGTCTGTCGACGACTGGCGAGGGGTACCTCGATTGTGGTGATACGCCAGCCTTCAAGGGTATGTATGAGGCTGCAGGCACGGTGGTTGGCACCACGCTGGCAGCACTGGAAGAGGTTATGAACGGCGATTGCCGGCAGGCTTTTGTGCCGATTGCCGGGCTGCATCATGCCAGCCGCGACAGTGCAGCAGGGTTTTGCGTATTCAACGATTGCGGGGTGGCAATCGAGTCATTGCGCCGGCGTCATGGTATTGGCAGAGTGGCCTATGTCGATATCGATGCACACCACGGTGATGGTGTGTTCTACGCATTTGAAGATGATCCGGAACTGATTGATGTAGACTTTCACGAGGATGGCCGTTATCTCTATCCCGGTACAGGGTCGGTGGACGAAACCGGGCAGGGCCCGGCTGCAGGGCGTAAGCTGAATATTCCACTGTCACCGGGGGCAGGCGATGAAACCTTCTTCCGGCTATGGGAATCGGCCGAGTCCTTCCTCGATAAACTCGCGCCCGAGGTGATTGTGCTGCAATGCGGTGCCGACAGCCTGGCGGGTGACCCGATTACCCACCTGGAGCTGTCCGAGGCCGCCCATGCCCATGCCGCAGCCCGCCTGAAACAGCTGGCTGAGCGTCATGGCGGTGGTCGATTACTGGTATTGGGTGGCGGGGGTTACAACCGCGATAATCTGGCCCGTGCCTGGACCGCGGTGATTGCCGCGCTACTGGGCGAAACGCCCTGATTCCAGTATGATTCGCCTCTTTTCAGCCGTGTCGGGGAAGTCGAATGTTCAGCAAGAAAATGACCATCAAGGGGTTCGATGACGAACTCGCCGCTGCCATTGCCGCCGAAGAGGTGCGCCAGGAAGAACATATTGAGCTGATTGCGTCGGAAAACTACGCCAGCCCGCGTGTCATGGAAGCGCAGGGCAGCGTGCTGACCAACAAGTATGCAGAAGGCTACCCGGGCAAGCGTTACTACGGCGGCTGTGAACATGTTGATGTGGCCGAGCAGCTGGCTATCGACCGCGCCAAACAGTTATTCGGTGCCGATTACGCCAATGTGCAGCCGCACTCGGGTTCGCAGGCCAATGCGGCAGTGTATCTCGCGCTATGCGCCCCGGGCGACACCATTCTCGGGATGAGTCTCGCCGATGGGGGGCACCTGACCCATGGCTCGAAAGTGAATTTTTCCGGTAAGGTATTCAACGCCATCCAGTACGGACTGAATGCCGACACCGGCGAGATCGACTACGATCAGATGGAAGCCCTGGCGCAGGAGCACAAGCCGAAAGTGGTCGTTGCCGGTTTCTCCGCCTACTCGCGTGTGGTGGACTGGGAACGCTGTCGCAGGATTGCCGATTCTGTCGGCGCCTTCCTGTTTGTCGACATGGCGCACGTCGCCGGCCTGGTTGCGACCGGGCATTACCCCAGCCCGGTACAGATTGCCGATGTGACGACCACCACCACGCACAAGACCCTGCGTGGTCCGCGCGGTGGCCTGATTCTGGCGAAGTCCAACCCGGATATCGAAAAGAAACTCAACTCACTGGTGTTCCCCGGTATCCAGGGCGGTCCGTTGATGCACGTGATTGCCGCCAAGGCCGTGGCGTTCAGGGAAGCCCTGCAGCCCGAGTTCAGTGAATACCAGGGCAGGGTACTGGCCAATGCGCGCGCCATGGCGCAGGTGTTCCTGGATCGCGGCTACAACGTGGTGTCCGGTGGCACCGACGACCACCTGTTCCTGGTTGACCTGATTTCCAAAGGTATCACCGGCAAGCAGGCGGATGCGTCGCTGGGTGCAGCCAATATCACCGTGAACAAGAACGCCGTGCCGAATGACCCGCAGTCGCCGTTTGTAACCAGCGGCATCCGTGTGGGCACCCCGGCAGTGACGACCCGCGGTTTCAATGACGACGAAGTACGCGAACTGGCCGGCTGGATGTGCGATATCATGGATGATGTGGACAACGCCGATACCATTGAGCAAGTCAGGGCAAAAGTTCTGGAAATCTGCAAACGCTTCCCGGTATACGGCTGAAGCCACTACGCCATCGGAGGCTGACTGCCTATGCGCTGCCCGTTCTGTGGGAACATGGACACCAGGGTCATTGACTCGCGTCTCGCGGGTGATGGCATGCAGGTGCGTCGTCGTCGTGAATGTATCGCCTGTGCGGACCGTTTTACCACCTATGAGTCAGCTGAGCTGGTCATGCCGCGCATCATTAAAAGTGATGGAACACGCGAACCGTTCAACGAGGAGAAACTGTTGACCGGTGTGTTGCGTGCACTGGAAAAACGTCCGGTTGACACGGACAGTGTAGAAGCTGCCATCAATCGCATTCAACACCGGTTACAGGCTTGTGGCGAACGCGAAATTCCATCGCGACAGCTGGGTGAATGGGTCATGAACGAATTACGCAACCTCGACCAGGTGGCCTATGTGCGTTTTGCCTCGGTCTATCGCAGCTTCCAGGATGTGAGTGAGTTCCGTGACGAGATCGAGCGCCTTGAGCAGGGGCCGACGCCGGAAGAAAAGCGTGACCAGATGCCGCTGTTGCCTGACGAAGAGGATGCAGCACCCGATGCCTGAGGCGCCGGCGGCGGGTGAAATGTTGTTTGATGCAGCCGATTACGCCTGTATGGCCGAGGCCGTGCAGCTGGCCCGGCGTGGCATCTACAGCACACACCCGAACCCCGGCGTTGGCTGTCTGGTGGTGGCCGGGGGTGAAGTGCTGGGACGTGGCTGGCATCGGCGTGCCGGTGAACCACACGCCGAGGTTTATGCGTTGCGCGAAGCCGGTGCGCGCGCCCGTGGTGCAACAGTCTATGTGACACTGGAGCCTTGCAGTCATACCGGGCGCACGCCACCCTGCGCAGAGGCGTTGGTGGAGGCTGGTGTCAGGCGTGTGGTGGTTGGCATGCAGGATCCCAATCCGCAAGTGGCCGGTCGTGGTATTTCGCGCTTGCGTGAAGCGGGTATAAAGGTTGACAGCGGTTTGCTGGAAGCGCAGGTACGTGAGCTGAACCCCGGGTTTATCTCGCGTATGCAGCGGGGCCGCCCCTGGTTACGGGTAAAACTCGCGGCCAGTCTGGATGGGCGCACGGCCATGGTGTCGGGTGAAAGCCGCTGGATCAGTGGCCCGGAAGCAAGACAGGACGTGCAGCGGTTACGGGCGCGCAGTTCCGCTGTCATGACCGGTATCGGCACAGTGATGTCCGATGACCCGTCACTGAATGTGCGGCTGGAAGCCTCGCAACTGTATGGTGTGGAGCCGCTGCGTCAGCCTTTGCGCGTTGTGCTGGACAGCCATCTTCGTATGTCGCCACAGACAAGGTTACTGTCGTTGCCGGGTGAAACGCTGGTGGTTACGGTGAGTGATGATACAACAGCGCGTCGTGTGCTGGAACAGGCCGGTGCAGCCGTTTGTGCTGTCGAGGCGCAGGATGGACAGCCGTCGCCGCAGGCCGTGTTGCAGGAACTGGCGGCGCGGGAGATCAATGAGGTGCTGCTCGAATGCGGCCCGACACTGGCGGGCGCTTTTATGACGGCCGGGATGGTCGATGAACTGATCCTGTACCTGGCGCCGCACCTGATGGGGGATGGCGCGCGTGGCCTGTTTCATCTGCCGGGTCTGGAGAAAATGCAGGATCGTATCCCGCTGCAGTGGCAGGATATTCGCCAGCTCGGCGATACATTGCGGTTGACGTTACGGCCGGCGCAGGATTAACAGGGCAAGCGAAGAGAGAACATGTTTACCGGTATCATACAATCCGTGGGTGAAGTCGCTGCCCTGCAACCGATGGGTGACGATCTGCGCCTGCGCATCCGTACCGGCAAGCTGGATCTTGCTGACGTGGCGTTGGGCGACAGTATTGCCACCAGTGGCGTGTGCCTGACGGTTGTGGACCTGCCCGGTGACGGCTTCCGGGCGGATGTGTCCGGCGAAACGCTGGCCTGTACCCGCACCGGTGAGCTGAAAGTCGGCGACCGGGTCAATCTGGAAAAGGCGCTGACACTCTCCACCCCGCTGGGCGGGCATCTGGTCAGCGGGCACGTTGATGGCATCGGTGAAGTGGTATCGCGTCATGAAGACGGCCGTTCGGTGCGCTTTCGCATGCGCGCCCCGGACAAACTTGCACACTACATTGCTGCAAAAGGTTCAGTGTGCGTGGACGGGATCAGCCTGACTGTCAATGCGGTCGATGGCGCCGGGTTTGAACTGAACATTGTGCCGCATACGCTGGTTGAAACCACCATGGGCGAATTTCAGCCCGGGCGCACCTTCAACCTTGAAGTGGATATTATTGCCCGTTACCTGGAGCGCCTGCTGCTGGGTCAGCGCGCGGCGCAACCGGGTAGCGAGGGTGTAACGGAAGAACTTTTACAACGTTGCGGTTTTATGGGCGCAGCAGACAGGTCAACCGGCTTATGAAACTGAACAGCATCGAAGAGATCATCGAAGACATCCGTGCCGGCAAGATGGTCATCATCATGGATGACGAGGACCGTGAAAACGAAGGTGACCTGCTGATGGCCGCCAGTCTTGCGAAAGCGGAAGATATCAACTTCATGGCAACCCACGGACGTGGTCTTATCTGCCTGACACTGACCCGCGAGCGTTGCCGTCAGTTATCGTTGCCGTTAATGGTGGCGGATAACCAGGCGCAACTGGCAACCAACTTTACCGTATCGATCGAAGCGGCCGAAGGGGTAACGACCGGCATTTCGGCCCACGATCGGGCGCGCACCGTCGAGGCGGCGGTCAAGCCGGATGCAAAGCCACAGGATATTGTGCAGCCGGGACATATTTTTCCACTGATGGCACAGCCCGGCGGCGTGCTGACGCGTGCCGGCCATACTGAAGCGGGGTGTGATCTGGCGCGCCTGGCCGGGCAGGAGCCGGCAGCGGTGATTGTCGAGATCCTCAACGAGGATGGCACCATGGCGCGCCGTCCCGACCTGGAAAAGTTTGCCGGGACGCATGGCCTGAAGGTTGGTACGATTGCCGATCTGATTCACTACCGTATCGCCAACGAGAAGAGCGTCGAGCGTGTTGCAGATTGCCGTTTGCCGACCGGGTTTGGCGAGTTTCAGTTGTATGCTTACCAGGATATCGTCAACGATGGGTTGCACCTTGCGCTGGTAAAGGGTGAAGTCAGTAGTACTGAACCCAGCCTGGTGCGTGTCCATGTGCAGAATGCCCTGGGCGATCTTTTTGGTGCGCAGATGCAGGATATCGGCTGGCCGTTGCGCGATGCCATGCAGCGTATTAACGAAAATGGCCAGGGTGTGATTGTCGTGCTTGGCCAGCAGGAATCACCGCGTGACCTGGTGCAGCGCATCCAGAACTATAACGAACACGAAAAGACCGGCGAACCGCTGAAGCACGAGGAACAGCATGAACTGCGCACCCACGGTATCGGCGCACAAATCCTTGCCGACCTCGGCGTGCAGAAGATGCGTGTACTGAGTGCGCCCAAGGTTGAGCATGGACTGTCCGGCTTCGGGCTGGAAATCATCGAATATGTCGATGATCGGAAATAAATTCAATTCAAACATTGAAACTCGGAGTGACTGTCATGAGTGGCATCCAGGAAATTGAAGGTAAACTGAATATTCACAATGCGCGTATTGTTCTGCTTGTGGCGCGGTTTAACAGCTTTGTTGTGGAGAGCCTGCTGAGTGGCGCCATCGATACCCTGAAGCGCCATGGCGCAGAAGAAAAAGACCTGACAATCGTGCGTGTGCCGGGTGCGTTTGAAATGCCGCTGGCTGCAAACCGGCTGGCCGCCAGCAAGCGTTACGATGCCATCATTGCGCTGGGCGCCGTAATCCGTGGCGGCACACCGCACTTCGAGTACGTGGCCGGTGAGTGCACCAGGGGGCTGTCCGGCGTATCCATGAAATACGATATCCCGGTCACGTTCGGCGTACTCACCGTGGACAGCATCGAGCAGGCCATTGAACGCGCTGGTACCAAGGCGGGCAACAAGGGTGACGAAGCAGCCATGTCTGCCATTGAAATGATCAACGTGCTGCGTGAGATTGGTCAGTAAAACGCATGACGCAACCCGCCAAACCCCAGGCTGCACAACGCACCCGCGCGCGTCGCCTTGCCATGCAGGCGCTTTATCAATGGGATATGTCCGGCAACAACCTGTCGGATATCGAAGCCCAGTTTGTCGAGGAGGATGGTTTCGACAAGGCCGATGCGGACTATTTCAACGAGTTGCTGCATAAGGTGCCGGCAAGGCTCGATGAAATTGAAGAGGCCTTTTCCCCCTTCCTCGATCGACCGGTCAGGGAAATCGATCCGGTCGAGCGCGCTGTGTTGCGCATGGCGAGTTATGAACTTATGACACGCCTCGATGTCCCTTACAGGGTCATCATCAATGAAGCTGTTAACCTGACTAAAAAGTTTGGCGCAGAGCAGGCGCACAAATACATCAATGGCGTGCTTGATCAAACGGCGCGCAAGTTGCGTGCTGTCGAGCATCCGCAAGGAGATGGCGGGAGCGGCTTGCTGAAAAAATAGCGCCTGTGCAGGTCAACCAGGACAGGAGCGTGCATGGACAGAGCCGAAACCGCTATTCGTGGTCTCGTTGAACTCGCCGACATCGAGATCAACGGCAGTCAGCCACACGATATCCAGGTCAATGATTCCCGTTTCTACCAGCAATTGCTGAAAGGCGGTGCACTGGGTTTCGGTGAAACCTACATGCAGGGACTGTGGGATTGCGAGGCGCTGGATGCGCTGATTTACCGCCTGCTGCGAGCCGATCTTGAGCACCGCATCTCACCCCTGAAACTGCTGTGGCCGGTTGTCTGGTCAAAACTCGTCAACCTGCAAAGTCGAAACCGGGCATTCCGTATCGGTGAGCATCACTACGACCTGGGTAATACCCTGTACCAACGCATGCTGGACCCGCGTATGACCTATACCTGCGGTTACTGGAAAGACGCTGACAACCTGAACGATGCGCAGGAAGCCAAGCTCGACCTGGTGTGCCGCAAGACAGGACTGGAGCCCGGTATGCGGGTGCTGGATATTGGTTGTGGATGGGGCAGTTTCGCCGGTTTTGCCGCCGAACACTATGGTGTCAAGGTGGTTGGCGTGACAGTTTCAAAGGAACAGATTGCGTTCGGGCAGGAACGTTACAGGGGCCTTGATGTCGATTTGCGTTTCCAGGACTACCGCGAGATGAATGAACGTTTTGATCGCATCGTATCCATTGGCATGTTCGAGCACGTTGGCAGAAAAAACTACCGTACGTACATGAAGGTGGTTGAAAGTTGCCTGGAAGACGACGGGTTGTTTCTGTTGCACACAATTGGTACCAACACCAAAACCACAGCCGTCGATCCCTGGACCGACAAGTATATTTTCCCCGGCGGCATGCTCCCGATCCTGGGGCAGATCGATGCCGCTGCAAATGGCATCTTCATTCTGGAGGATCTGCACAACATCGGCACACACTACGACCCAACGCTCATGGCCTGGATGGAGAATATTGATTCACACCGCGAAGAACTGGAAAGCCTGGGCTATGACCAGCGTTTCTACCGTATGTGGCGTTATTTCCTGCTCTCATCCGCTGGCTCGGCGCGTGCGCGCCGGAACCAGTTATGGCAGATTGTTTACAGCAAAAAAGGACTGGATGGTGGTTACGACTCGATTCGCTAGCCCCGTCCTGCGCGTGCAGGCCTTTGTTGCGATGTTGACTGGGTACCAGAGGATTTCCGCCAGCCCGAAGCTGATTTTTTCGCGGCCCCGCCATTGCTGCGCTTATGAGCGTTAGTGGATTTTCGCGGCTGGGAGCGGCCCTTGCCGTTGCGCCCGTTCTGGATCGGTTCTGCCTTGATGCCCGGGTCCGGCTCATAGCCTTCCAGCGTTTCCTTCGGAATGTCCTGTTTCAACAGTCGCTCGATATCACGCAGCAGTTTGAGTTCATCCACGCACACCAGGGAAATCGCCTCCCCTTCGTTGCCGGCACGCCCGGTTCGGCCAATACGGTGTACATAATCTTCCGCTACGTTGGGTAGTTCGTAGTTTACGACGTGTGGCAGTTGATCGATGTCCAGGCCGCGGGCCGCAATGTCGGTTGCAACCAGCACGCGTACATCACCATTCTTGAACCCGGCCAGTGCACGGGTGCGGGCCCCCTGGCTTTTGTTGCCATGAATGGCGGAAGCCGTCAGGCCGTCTTTTTCCAGTTGCTGGGCGAGGCGGTTGGCGCTGTGCTTGGTGCGGGTGAATACCAGCACCTGACGCCAGTTGCGTGAGCCAATCATGAAGCTCAGCAGTTCACGCTTGCGCTGCTTGTCGACCGGGTAAACTTTCTGTTCGATGCGTTCGGCCGTGGCGTTACAGCGTACAACCTCGATCAGTTTCGGGTTGTTGAGCAGGCGGTTTGCGAGCTGTTTGATCTCGTTGGAGAAGGTCGCGGAGAACAGCAGCGTCTGGCGTGCGTGCTTGTCAGGCAGCATCGCCATCACCTTGCGGATATCGTGAATGAAACCCATATCCAGCATCCGGTCGGCTTCGTCGAGCACCAGGATTTCGACCTGCGACAGGTCCACCGTTTTCTGGTTGGCGTGGTCCAGCAGTCTGCCGGGTGTGGCCACCAGGATATCGACGCCGCGACGCAGTTTGTCGATCTGCGGATTGATCTTGACGCCGCCGAAAATAACGGCGGATTTCAATGGCAGGTGACGCCCGTAGGTGTTCACGCTGTCGCCAACCTGTGCGGCCAGTTCACGGGTCGGGGTAAGCACCAGTGCCCGAACCGGACGTCGTCCGTTACTTGCGGGTTTTTCACTCAGTCGCTGTAGTAGCGGCAAAGTGAAACCGGCAGTCTTGCCGGTGCCGGTTTGTGCACCGGCCAGGACATCCCTGCCTTCGAGTACAACGGGGATGGCGTTGCGTTGAACGGGGGTGGGTTCGCTATAGCCCTGTTCGCTGACTGCGCGCAGCAGTTCAGCCGACAGGCCGAGGGTATCAAATGACATTGGGGTAATAACTCCAGTCTTGCCCTCCCATCGACAGCATTTGCTGGCGGGAGCCGGTTCGGGCTGGATAAGGGATTTCTTGCTTGCGGGAGGCCCGTAAAACGGGCAAACGGCTCAAGATCTTCCGGCGACTGTTCAAGGCCGCTCAATGGGTGCTAACCGGTCAGGCACCCGGAATAGAGGCAGTATACCAGAAATAACCCGGGTCCGGGGAAATCCTGTCATGGGCATGTACGGGCAACTCAGTATAATGCATCTACACTCATTATTTCATTTCGGGTAAAAATGCGCTTGAGGCAAATCTGGGTTGATGCTGATGCCTGTCCAAAAGTCATCAAGGAAATACTGTTTCGTGCCGCGGACAGGGTGAATGTGTCAGTGGTTCTGGTCGCTAACCAGTATCTTCAGGTGCCCGGATCCCCTAATATTCGCTCGGTTCAGGTATCAGCCGGGTTTGATGTGGCAGATAACTATATCGTGCAGCATGCGGAGGCGGATGAGTTGGTGATTACGGCAGATATCCCGTTGGCAGCGGAGGTGGTTGCCAGAGGCTGCCTGGCGCTGAATCCTCGCGGTGAACTCTATACCGAAGAGAATATCCGCCAACGACTGAATATGAGAGATTTTATGGATACCCTGCGCAGCAGTGGTGTCGATACCGGCGGTCAGGCCTCATTCAGTCAGGCCGATCGGCAGGCATTTGCCAATCAGCTGGACAGGTTGCTGGCGAAATAGCTTGTGGACCCAACAGGGAATGAGGTCTTTACACAATGACGTCAGACCAGCGTAAGGAAACACAGCCTGGCGAAGCCTTGCGTAAACGCTGGGGCCGTCTGCTGGAAAGCTCCTTTGACGAAATCTACCTGTTTTCAGCAGACAGTATGCGTTTTATGCAGGTCTCTCGCGGTGCCTTGCAGAATCTCGGTTATTCCATGCAGGAGATGCAGCAACTGACGGCTGTCGATATCAAGCCCGAGATCAGTGAGGCCGGGTTTAACCGCCTGGTTAAACCGTTGCTGGACGGAAAGCAGGAGCGGGTTGTTTTTGAAACCCGTCACCAGCGCAAGGATGGCAGTCACTATCCAGTGGAGGTTCGTCTTCAGTTTGCCGAAGAGGAATCACCAGCGGTATTCATTGCCATCGTTCTGGATATTACCGAGCGCCGCAAAGCAGAACAGGCCATGCTGGAAAGCGAGCAGCGTTACCAGGCACTGGCTCGTATCGCACCGGTGGGTATTTTTCGTACCGATGCGGCGGGTAACTGTATTTATACCAATGAACGCTGGTGCCTGATAGCCGGTATGTCCCCGGAACAGGCGCTTGGCGAAGGCTGGTCTGCGGCCTTGCATACGGAAGACCGGGAGCGTGTGTTTTCCGAATGGTACCGGGCGGCCAGCTCGCAGATGCCGTTTTATATCGAGTGTCGTTTTCAACGCCCGGGTGGCAAGGTTACCTGGGTGCTGGTACAGGCTACGGCTGAACACGACAGTGAGGGTAATGTGATCGGTTATGTGGGAACTGTTACTGATATAACGGGACAAAAACACACCGAAGCTGCCATTCGTCATATTGCAGAAGGTGTTTCCGTAACCGATACGCAGCAGTATTTCGGCACACTGGTGCTCAAACTGGCAGAGTTCTTTAATGCTGATTATGCCTTTGTCGGTGTGCTGGATAAAAATAATCCAGAGGTTGTCAATACGCGTGCAGTCTGTGCGCATGGCAAGCTCGTTGCTAATTTCAGTTATAACCTGCGTGGTACACCCTGCGCCAATGTGGTGGGGCAGAATACCTGTTCGTATCACACCGGTGTGCAGGCCGCATTCCCTGAAGACACGCTGCTTATTGAAATGGAGGTAGACAGCTATATCGGTACGCCGCTGTTCGACAGTGACGGTGCGCCTACCGGGCTGCTGGTAGTACTGGATGGAAAGCCTATGGAAGGGCTTGAAAAACTGCAGTCCGTGATGGAGATATTTGCTGCGCGTACCGGCATGGAAATCGAACGCCAGTTGATTGAGGATGAACTGCGCGTGCATCGCGATCATCTCGAGGAACTGGTTTCAGAGCGCACCCATGAGTTGCAGGTGGCTAACCGGGAGCTGGAGGCGTTTGCCTACTCGGTTTCCCATGATCTACGCGCACCTTTACGAGCCATCGATGGTTTCTCTCACGCGCTGGAAGAGGATTGCGCTGACGCTGTCGGCGATGCAGGCAGAAGTTACCTGCGCCGGGTGCGTGCCGCCAGTCAACGTATGGGAGACCTGATCGATGATATCCTGCAATTGTCACGTGTGAATCGAAATGACATGCAGTGGTCAGATGTGGATATGAGTGAACTGGCTGCCGCAGTCGTTGAACGCCTTCGGGAGACAGAACCTGGACGCCGGGTAAATGTAAGTGTGGTGCAAGGTATGCGTGTAAGGAGTGACAGGGCACTACTTGATGTGGTGCTGGACAATCTGATTGGTAATGCCTGGAAATATACCAGCGTGTGTGAGCAGGCTTCTATCGAGATAGGTGTTCAGGAGCATCATGGAGAACAGGTGTTTTTTGTAAAAGACAATGGTGTGGGCTTCGATATGCGTTATGCAGACAAGCTGTTCGGTATCTTTCAGCGGCTGCACAGGGCCGATGAATTCGAGGGAACGGGTATCGGACTGGCTACCGTGTCGAGAATTGTTGATCGTCACAGGGGGCGTGTCTGGGCCGAGGCGGAACCAGGCAGGGGTGCTACGTTCTTTTTCACGCTTGGCGGGTCAAATCTTCCTTGATCTTCGGCAAGACACAGAATGACTCCGGGAATGCAACACGTGTTTCCACAGTATTCAGGGCCATCTGTTGTGCACCTGCCGGGCAGGCATGTCACAAGGTATTTCCAGCGAGGGTACGGCCCGGGCCGGATGGAGAGGCGCCCTGATGGTTTCCGAATTTGATATTATTCAGCGCTTTTTCCAACGTGAATATGATGTGGTGGTGTCAGGGACGATATTGGGTGTTGGTGATGATGCGGCCTTGCTGCAACTACCGCCCGGTGCTTCGTTGGTTGTGGCGGTGGACACGCTGGTCGCCGGGCGGCACTTTCCGGAGCAAACCAATGCGGCCAGCATAGGCCACAAGGCGTTGGCCGTGAATCTCAGTGATCTTGCTGCAATGGGGGCGCAGCCGCGTTGGGCAACGCTCGCGCTGACGCTGCCGGAAGTTGATACAGCCTGGTTGTCCGGGTTTGCCGAAGGCTTCTTTGAGCTTGCAGATCGTTTCGATGTTGCGCTGGTGGGCGGCGATACCACACGCGGTCCGTTGTCCGTAACGGTGCAGGTGCTGGGTCAGGCTGATGCGGGAAAGGTGTTGCGGCGCGATGCCGCAACACCGGGGCAGCATCTTTTTGTGACCGGCACACCCGGTGATGCAGCATGTGCCCTGCAGCGCCTGCTGGCTGGCGAACAGCTCGACGATGAATTGCTTGGTCGCCTGAACCGGCCGGAGCCCCGGGTTGCATTTGGCATGGCGCTGGCGGGAGTCGCCTGTGCGGCGATCGATATATCCGACGGGTTGCTGGCTGATATTAAACATGTACTGGATGCCAGCGGTTGTGGTGCACAAGTGAATGTCGATGCTATTCCGCGTTCCGGCTGGTTGCAGTCACTGCCTGACGAGGACGCGTTGGCTTGCCAGTTGAACGGTGGAGACGATTACGAGTTGTGTTTCACGGTAGACGCTGATGCTGTTGAGCAGGTGTACCAGGCAGCGGAAGACTGTGCGGTTTGTGTGGCAGAAATCGGTATTATCGAACCTCAACCGGGTATTCGTTGCGTGCGTGAAGATGGATCAGTCTACAGGTTAAGGGTTGAGGGTTACGACCACTTCGGGGATGACAATGACTGAACACGTCACTGCCCGTCAGGTTTTTTCCGACCCGGTGCTGTGGCTGGCATTCGGTTTTGGTTCAGGGCTTGCACCACGTGCGCCGGGTACAGCTGGCACGTTAATGGCAATACCGTTGTTTCTGGTGCTGGACCTTTTGCCGTTTACCGGTTACCTGGTTGCTACTGCGCTTGTTGCGCTTGTCGGTGTATGGATCTGTGGACGTGCATCGCAAACGCTGGGTGTTCACGACCACCCCGGTATCGTCTGGGATGAATTTGCCGGTTTCCTGATCACCATGGCGGCAGCGCCCGAAGGCTGGATTGGTGTTGCCGCCGGGTTCGTCCTGTTCCGCCTGTTCGATATCTGGAAGCCCTGGCCGATTGGCTGGGCAGACCGCAAGGTTTGCGGCGGTCCGGGTATTATGCTGGATGATGTGCTGGCCGGCCTGATGGCGGCAGCCGTGTTGTGGAGCGCGGGGCTTCTCTAGCCGTCAACCAGCGAATCCTTTTCCTTGTTGCGTTCAATCAGCGCGTAGGCCGAGTGATTGTGGATGGACTCGAAGTTTTCCGATTCCACAACGTAGGCACTGATACGGTCGTCATCGTTCAGCGTGGCGGCAATATCGCGCACCATGTCTTCCACGAACTTGGGATTGTCGTAGGCCTTTTCGGTAACGTATTTCTCATCCGGGCGCTTGAGCAGGCCATAGAGTTCACAGGAGGCCTGTCCTTCGACCATATCGATCAATTCCTCGATCCAGACAAAATCACGTGTCGTTGCGGTAACGGTAACGTGTGAGCGCTGGTTGTGTGCGCCGCGGTCTGAAATCTTCTTGGAGCAGGGGCACAGGCTGGTGACGGGGACAATGATCTTGATCTTCATTTCCGGGTTGCCGTCAGTGATTTCTCCAATGAAGGACACTTCATAATCGAGCAGGCTCTGCACGCCGGAGATCGGTGCGGTCTTGTTGATAAAGTAGGGGAAGGTCATCTCGATATGACCGGCTTCCGCTTCCAGGCGTTCTGCCATTTCGCCGAGCATTTCCTTGAAGGATTCAACGCCGATCTCGCGTTCGTGCAGGTTGAGAATCTCCACGAAACGCGACATGTGCGTGCCCTTGAAATTGTGCGGCAGGTTCACGTACATGTTGAAATTGGCGATGGTGTGCTGTTCGCCCTCGCTACGGTCTTTTACCCGCACCGGGTGACGAATGTCCTTGATGCCGACCTTGTCGATGGCAATGTGGCGGGTGTCGGCACTGTTTTGCACGTCAGCAATCGGCTTGTTGATTGTGGCGGCTGTTGATTTGCTCATGATTCGTCCTCAGCGTAACGCACGCAGGCGCGTTCGGTTTCCCATAGCGTGACAGCATGAACGCGGACGCGTTCGTTGTTCAATTGCGCCGACAGTTCCTTATAGAAATAGGCGGCGATGTGTTCGGCTGTCGGGTTGATCCTGGTAAAAGGTTCCAGTTCGTTCAGGTAACGGTGATCCAGCCTGGACGCGATATCGCGCGTCGCTTGCTTGATGATCTTGAAGTCTATGCCCATGCCGATTTCGTCCAGCGAACCGGCACGAACTTCGGCCTCGACTTTCCAGTTGTGCCCGTGCATGCGCGCACAGGCGCCCGGGTACTCGCGCAGGGTATGCGCGGAGGCGAAGTCGGTGACAATTTTCAGTGTATAACGGGCGGCCACACTAATTCCTGACTGAAAAGGTAGGATTTTAGTCGACCGCGCGCAGCGTTGCAATTCGCGCCGCCAGTTCCCGCTGGATTCGCTGGTATATACTGTCGGCATCCAGGCCGCATTCAGCGAGCTGTTGCTCGCGGCTGGCGTGTTCGATGAAATGATCCGGAATTCCCAGATGAGTCAACGGGATAGCAATGTCGTGCGCGGCAAGGGCTTCGGCCACTGCCGTGCCGGCGCCACCGCTCACGGCATTATCCTCCAGCGTGACCAGCATGCGGTGGTTGGCCGCCAGTTCGCATACGCGGGCTTCATCCAGCGGTTTGATGAAGCGCATATTGACGACCGTGGCATCCAGTTTCTCTCCCGCTTCCAGCGCTGCGCTCAGCGTGCTGCCGAAAGCCAGCAGGGCAACATCCTTGCCTTCGCGGCATCGCTGCGCCTTGCCGATTTCCAGCGTCCCCAGCTCGGAACTGACGTCCACGCCCGGCCCGGTGCCACGCGGGTAGCGTACGGCTGCGGGTCCGTCGTGCCGGAAACCCGTGGACAGCATTTGCCGGCACTCGTTTTCGTCGGCTGGCGCCATCAGCAGCATGTTGGGAATGCAGCGCAGGAAACTCAGGTCGAAATTGCCGGAATGTGTGGGGCCGTCGGCGCCAACCAGCCCGCCGCGGTCGATGGCAAACAATACCGGCAGGTTTTGCAGGGCGATATCGTGGATCAACTGGTCATAGGCGCGCTGCAGAAAGGTAGAGTAGATCGCCACAACCGGTTTCATGCCTTCGCAGGCCAGCCCGGCCGCCAGTGTGACACTGTGTTGTTCGGCGATGCCGACATCGAAATAGCGTGCCGGGAATTGCTCGGAAAAGGCCACCAGCCCGGAGCCTTCGCGCATGGCCGGGGTGATACCGACCAGCTTGTCGTCGCTGCGCGCCATATCGCAGATCCAGTCGGAGAAGATGCGCGTATAGGTTTTACCTGCCGGTGCACCACTGCCCTGGCTCTCGCCGGTTTCCGGGTCGAACTTGCCGATGCCGTGAAACTTGCAGGGGTTATTTTCCGCCGGGGCATAGCCCTTGCCCTTGCGGGTGACGACGTGCAGCAATTGCGGGCCGCTCAGTTCGCGTACGTTGCGCAGCGTGGTGACAACAGCATCCAGGTCGTGACCGTCGATGGGGCCGATGTAATTGAAGCCGAGTTCCTCGAACAGGGTGCCGGGGATCACCATGCCTTTCATGTGTTCCTCGGCGCGCCGCGCCAACTCCCATACAGTGGGCATTTTCTGCAGGACCTTCTTGCTGCCTTCGCGCATGGTGGCGTAGGTGCGGCCTGACAGGATACGCGCCAGGTAGTTGGACAGGCCGCCGACATTGGGCGAAATCGACATATCGTTGTCGTTCAGTACCACCAGCAGGTTGGCGTCGAGGGTGCCGGCATGGTTGAGCGCCTCGAAGGCCTGTCCGGCGGTCATGGCGCCGTCACCAATGATGGCGGCCACGCGTCGGCTGCTACCCTGCTGCGTAGCGGCAATGGCCATGCCCAGCGCCGCGCTGATGGAGGTGCTGGAATGCCCGACACCGAAGGCGTCGTAGGGACTCTCGTCACGCCTGGGGAAACCGGCCAGGCCGCCTTTCTGACGAATGCTGTCCATCTGGTCGCGGCGGCCGGTGAGGATTTTGTGCAGGTAACTCTGGTGGCCAACGTCCCATACCAGCTTGTCGTCCGGGGTGTTGAAGACATAGTGCAGGGCGAGCGTCAGTTCCACGGTCCCCAGGTTGGCGGCAAGGTGACCGCCCGTGGCCGAGACTGACTCGATCATAAACTGGCGTGATTCGCGCGCCAGCGTACGCAACTGGGCCATGTCCAGGGTGCGCAGATCAGCAGGGGAGTCGATCTGGTTCAGCAGGATGGTCGGGTCGGCAGTTTTCATGCATGGCTGTACGGCAGGGAAGCGGAGATTATCGGTGCTGGCGGCACCTGAGGCAAGTAAATCCGCCAGCTTCAGCTGCTGCGTTGCACAATATATTGCGAAATCCAGCGCAATGGGTCGGCGCGCTGGTCCAGGCGGGAGAGTGCATCCAGCGCGGTTTCGTGAAGGTCCTGCGCGCGTTCCCGCGCCCCGGCCAGCCCCAGCAGCGCGGGGTAGGTAGGTTTGTCCAGGGCCAGGTCGGCGCCGGACTGCTTGCCCAGTTGCTCGGTGCTGCCGGTGATGTCGAGAATGTCGTCCTGCACCTGAAACGCCAGGCCAATAGCCTTGCCGTAGTGGTCGAGTGCACGCTGCGTGGCTTCATCGACCTGCCCGGCGCACAGTGCCCCGAGTAATACCGCAGCGCGGATCAGCATGCCGGTCTTGTGGATGTGCATGTCTTCCAGTTCAGCAATATCCAGTGTCTTGCCGACCGCCGCCAGGTCGATGGCCTGGCCCCCCACCATGCCTCGTGAGCCGGAAGCCAGCGCCAGGCGTTCGATCATGGCAAGGCGTCGTTCAGCCGGCATACTGCCCATATTCGCGTGTGCGAGCAGATAAAACGCCTGGGTTTGCAGGGCATCGCCGGCGAGTATCGCTTCAGCCTCGCCAAAAGCCTTGTGGCAGCTGGGCTTGCCACGCCGCAGATCATCGTCGTCCATGGCCGGCAGGTCGTCATGTATCAGTGAGTAGGCATGGATACATTCAACGGCGCTGGCAGCGACATCGAGCGGTTGCCGGTTGGCCCCGACAGCGTGACCGGCAGCATAGACCAGTACCGGCCGAATGCGTTTGCCGCCATCCAGCACGGAATAGCGCATGGCCTCGTGGAGTTGTGCGGGGTGCGTGTGTGTGTCGGGCAGGAACTGCTGCAGTGCTGTTTCCACGCGCTGCTGGCAGTCCGACATAAAGCTTTTCAGGTCAGTCGGAGTCGCTGTCACTTTGGAAAGGCTCAAGTGCGCCCTGGCCGTCTTTTTCCAGCAGGATCTGTACTTTTTGTTCGGCGTCTTTCAACGCAGTCTGGCAGCTGCGGGTAAGCTGTATGCCACGCTCGAATTGCCTGAGCGACTCGTCGAGGCTCAAGTCGCCCTGTTCCATCTGTTCGACCAGGCTTTCGAGTTCCGCCAGGGCGGTTTCGAAATCCGGAGTTTTCCTGCTACGTTTTGCCACATCGCTTCCTCGTTTTCAGGAGCCGTACGTTACAAGTGCAGGTCGGGAAGGTCAATCGGTGAACCGTGGTTGATCTCGTCACGGGCGGGGTTGTTTTCGCCGGCAACGGTTAATATTTGGGGTCAGAGTAAAAACTACTTCGTGTCTATATTCGGTAATCACAAGTTTTTACTCTGACCCCAAATATTTGACCCCAAATATTCAAATATTAAAATCACCCGAAATTCCTGTGACAACTCCGGAGGTGCGGGAATACAATAAGCAATTGACAGGTGCCAGACGCTGGGCTAAATTCTCTCCCCCAGTTTAGACTTAGTCTAAATTTTTGAGCAGATGTTTTTTCATTAATTCGGAGGTTACCCACATGGATCTGAAAGGAAGTAAAACCGAAGACAACCTGAAAGCTGCCTTTGCCGGCGAGTCCCAGGCCAACCGTCGTTACCTGTACTTCGCTGCCAAGGCCGATGTCGAAGGTTACAACGATGTCGCAGCCGTGTTCCGCTCCACCGCCGAAGGTGAAACCGGCCACGCCCACGGTCACCTGGAATACCTTGAAGCCGTTGGTGATCCGGCAACCGGTTTGCCGATCGGTGGTACCAGCGACAACCTGAAAGCAGCCATTGCCGGTGAGACTCACGAGTACACCGACATGTACCCGGGTATGGCCAAGTCAGCCCGCGATGAGGGATTTGACGAAATCGCCGACTGGTTCGAAACACTGGCCAAGGCAGAGCGCTCACACGCTAACCGTTTCCAGAAGGCACTGGATACCCTGGACGACTGATCGCGACGTCTATTACCGGTTCCTGGAAAGGCAACCGGTGTGGCCGGAAATGTCATCCTGGCAGTCCGGTCTGGTTTCTCTTGCCGGTGATGTGTGCCGGCAAGAGAATCCCCTGAATTTTCTGGCCCGGTCTGTGGCCGTTTGAATAACCCGGAGATTTGCGATGTCTGTTCGTGAAGGCAGTCTGGATGCACCAACCCGTCACCCGCTGGACTGGAAAAATGCTGATTTCTACGACGAAAAGTTGCTGATGACAGAACTGGAGCGGGTATTTGATATCTGTCACGGTTGCCGTCGCTGCTTCAGTTTGTGCAATGCTTTCCCCACGCTGTTCGATGCCATTGACGAGTCGCCAACCCTGGAACTCGATGGCGTGGATAAACGGGTTTACTGGAAGGTGGTTGACCACTGCTACCTGTGCGACATGTGTTACATGACCAAGTGTCCGTACGTGCCGCCGCACGAATGGAACGTTGATTTTCCACACCTGATGTTGCGCGCCAAGGCAGTAAAGCATGCGCAGGGCAAGACACGGGTACGCGATAAAATCCTGAGTTCCACTGACAGTGTGGGTACGCTGGCCGGTATCCCGGTTGTCAGCGCTGTGGTGAATGCCGTGAATCACAGTAAGTTGGGGCGACGCGTGCTGGAAGAGTTGCTGGAAGTGCATCCCGATGCACATTTACCCGATTACCACAGTAACAAATTGCGCAATCGTGTGGATATCACCCGCAACCAGGACGCAAAGGCCGCCCCCGAGGCCGGGCCGACGCGTGGCAAGGTCGCATTGTTCGCTACCTGTTATGGCAACTACAATGAACCTGAACTGGGTGAAGACCTGATCGCAATATTTGAACATAACGACATTCCCGTGCGGCTGGTGGACACCGAACGCTGTTGTGGCATGCCAAAGCTGGAGCTGGGGGACCTGGCGGCGGTGGAAAAGGCCGCGCAGGTCAACATCCCCCGGTTGGTTTCTCTGGTCGACAAGGGCTGGGATATTGTCGCACCGGTTCCGTCCTGTGTGCTGATGTTCAAGCAGGAACTGCCACTGATGTTTCCCGATGACGCCGATGTGGCGAAGGTGCGCGATGCGATCTATGATCCTTTCGAGTACCTGGTGCTGCGTCACAAACACGGTCTGTTGAAAACAGATTTCAGTCACGGTCTTGGTGATATTTCCTATCACGTTGCCTGTCACCTGCGCGTACAGAATATCGGCATGAAAACCCGCGAGTTGTTACAACTGGTGCCGGATACCCGTGTCGACGCTATCGAGCGTTGTTCAGGGCACGACGGTACCTACGCGGTTAAAAAAGAGTTCCACGAAATTTCCATGAAAATCGGAAAGCCTGTGGTGAACCGGGTGCAGAAGGCACAGCCCGACCATTATTGCAGTGATTGCCCGATGGCCGGCCACCAGATCGAGAACGGTCTTGAAGGGAGCCAGGCACCGGCGCACCCACTCAAACTGTTGCGCATGGCCTATGGCATATGATGCGCTGGAGCAAGTTGACATGAACACAATCGAGGGCGAAAAGTCCATGCAGAAACTCTCACGTTCGGATCTTTACAGTCTGGAAGAATATTCGACGCTGCGTCCCGAATTTCGACAGCAGGTAATCGCGCACAAAAAGAATCGCCGTGTACCGCTGGGCGAAATCGCAGCACTGTATTTCGAGGATCGCCTGACCATGCAGTACCAGATTCAGGAAATGTTGCGTGTCGAGCGGATTTTTGAAAGCGAGGGCATTCAGGAAGAACTGGACGCCTACAATCCATTGATTCCTGATGGCAGTAACCTCAAGGCCACCTTCATGATCGAGGTGTCGGATGAGGAGGAACGGCGTCACAAGCTGGCCGAGTTGAAAGGCATCGAGGACGAGGTCTGGCTGCGTGTCGAAGGCTTCGACCCGGTATTTGCCATTGCCGATGAGGATATGGAGCGTGAGAACGCGGAAAAAACCTCCTCGGTGCATTTCATGCGTTTCGAGTTGACGCCGGAAATGGTGGCCGCTGTCAAACAGGGTGCGGCACTCGGTGCCGGCATCAGTCATGCGGCCTACACGGTCCAGCTGGAGCCACTGCCGGAAAATATTCGTGCTGCGCTGGTGGCCGACCTCGACTGACAGAATGGTACATTTTCCAGGGTAACCGGCTGCCTGCCGTTATGTTCCGTGCGCATTTGATATCCGCCCAGGGAGCATTTTCAGGATTGTGGCACCGCGCATGGCCGGTTCGGCGCAGTTGCCGGAAAATGTTGGCACAGGCCTTGAAAATCCATTGCGGCATTCCCACTTTCCAGTTATCAGCGGATGCCATACCGGTATCGCGCGACGTGGATTCAGGAGAAGAGGAGATGCAGCCATGACATTAGTGAGATATGAACCCTGGAATATTCTGAACCAGTTGCAGGGAGAGATGAACCGTATGTTTGATACCAGCCGTTTTGGTGACGACGGAAGCCCGCTCGCCACCAGTGACTGGGTGCCTGCGGTAGATATCAAGGAAGAAGACGAGCGTTATGTCATCCATGCGGATGTGCCTGGCGTGGAAGCCAAAGACATCGAAGTCAACATGGAAGACGGTGTCCTGTCGATCCGTGGCGAACGCAAGTTCGAAAACGAGGAAGAACGGGAAGGCTACAAACGCATAGAACGTGTGCGCGGTAATTTTTACCGTCGCTTCAGCCTGCCCGATGGCGCCGACGCGGATGCCATCAGCGCGAAGTGCAAGGATGGTGTGCTTGAGATCGTCATTCCAAAGCAGACCAGGGTGTTACCCAGGCGTATCGAAGTACAGGGCTGATTTCAGGCAGCTGAGATACCCCGGCCACAGGCCGGGGTTTTTTGTGGCTTCATTGTTTTCCGTGAACTGGTTACACTGCGGCAAGCGAAATTCCGGTGACAATGATGAATAAACGTGTATTGACTGCCGGGCTTCTTGTGCTGGTGCTTGCCGTGCTACGTGTGGCCGTTGCCGCCGGGGACCCTGTTTTTGATGACCTCTATGGTGAGGGCGGTGACAGCCGCGGGTTTGTCGAGGGCAAGGCATGGAAGGAGCGGGGCATTTCATTGCCGGCCTACCCCGATACCAGCTCCCGGGATTTGATCGAGGTCGACCTGCTGCTGAATGATTATCCCTTCCGGTTGCTTGTCGATCCCGCCTCCGTCAGCGTCGGGGAAGACCGCGTCGTGCGTTATACCGTGATTCTCAAGTCCCGTTCCGGTGCAAGTAACGTGATTTACGAGGGCATGCGTTGTACAACCGGACAGTACCGGCGCTACGCGTTCGGTGCCCGGGACGGCTTTCACCTGGCAACGCATTCGCGCTGGAAGTATATTCCCGCCAGGTCGGGTGGTTCGGATCGTTACCTGAAGGTACTGAGAGACCATTTTATGTGCCCGGCTCCCGCGCCCGGCAACACAGCTGTTGTGCTGCGGCGTCTGCGGGCATCCAATCCTGACAATTTCCTCTTTACCGAAGAGGAATAGAACAAGCGCGGCGCTTTCTGTAGCATGGGCGCCCTGATTAACTCACGAAGTCTGAAACGTCATGGCCAGCCAATACGATGCCGCCTCCATTGAAGTTCTGAGCGGCCTGGACCCGGTACGCAAGCGCCCGGGCATGTATACCGATACCACCCGGCCGAACCATCTTGCCCAGGAAGTTATCGATAACAGTGTCGATGAGGCGACAGCCGGGTTTGCCAGCAAGATCGAAGTCACGGTTTTCAGGGACGGCTCCCTGCAGGTGAAGGACAACGGCCGCGGTATGCCGGTGGATATCCATCCTGAAGAAGGGGTGTCCGGTGCGGAGGTTATTCTTACCCGCCTGCACGCCGGCGGTAAATTCTCGGATAAAAACTACCGTTTCTCGGGTGGCTTGCACGGTGTTGGCGTGTCGGTGGTAAATGCCTTGTCGAAACACCTGGAACTCTGGGTGCGCCGGGGTGGCAAGGAATACAACCTGGCGTTCAAAAATGGCGAGAAAGTCTCCGGCCTGGATGAGGTGGGCAAGGTCGGGAAGCAGAACACCGGTACAACGGTTCGTTTCTGGCCCGACCCGACATTTTTTGATTCAGCAAAGTTTTCCCTGCCCAGACTGAAACATGTATTGCGCGCCAAGGCCGTGTTGTGTCCCGGCCTGGAAGTCATCCTGATCGACGAGAAAAGTGGCGAAAAAGAAGTCTGGCGCTATGAGGACGGGTTGCGTGACTACCTGGTCGATGCACTGGGTGATGCGCTTCGTATTCCCGAGGAACCCTTTACCGGTAGCCTGGAAGGTAACGATGAAGCTGCCGAATGGGCGCTGGTGTGGCTGCCAGAGGGTGGTGAACTGGTTGCCGAGAGTTATGTCAACCTGATTCCGACCGCGCAGGGTGGTACGCATGTTAATGGTCTGCGCATGGGGCTGACCGAGGCCATTCGTGAATTCTGTGAATTTCGCAACCTGCTGCCGCGTGGCATCAAACTGGCACCGGATGATGTATGGGAACGCTGCGCCTACATTCTCTCTGTAAAAATCCGCGAGCCGCAGTTTTCCGGGCAGACCAAGGAACGTCTGTCGTCCAGAGAGTGTGCACCGTTTGTATCCGGTGTAGTCAAGGACGCGTTCAGCCTGTGGCTTAACCAGCATACCGAGGCGGGTGAGCAGATTGCCCAACTGGCGATTCAGAACGCACAGACCCGTCAACGTGCCGGCAGGAAAGTCGTGCGTAAGAAGGTAACCAGTGGTCCGGCGTTGCCCGGCAAGCTGGCGGATTGCAGCAATAATGACCTGGCGCGCTCCGAACTGTTTCTGGTCGAGGGTGATTCGGCTGGTGGTTCCGCCAAGCAGGCGCGCGACCGTGAGTTTCAGGCGGTCATGCCATTACGCGGAAAGATACTCAACACCTGGGAAGTTGACCCTTCAGAGGTTATGGCTTCACAGACCGTGCACGATATAGCGCTGGCCATAGGCGTTGAACCGGGCTCCACGGAGTTGAAAAATCTCCGCTATGGAAAGATCTGCATCCTGGCGGATGCGGACTCTGACGGTGCCCACATCGCCACGCTGCTTTGCGCGTTATTTCTGCGCCACTTCCAGCCACTGGTCGAAGCCGGCCATGTGTTCGTGGCTATGCCGCCCCTGTACCGTATCGATGTTGGAAAACAGGTGTTCTACGCACTTGACGACGCAGAGCAGCAGGGTGTGCTGGACCGTATCGCCGCCGAAGGTATCAAGGGCAAGGTCAATGTGCAGCGTTTCAAGGGCCTGGGGGAAATGAATCCCTTGCAGCTGCGAGAAACCACCATTGATCCCGATACCCGTCGTCTCGTACAACTCACCATTCAGGCTGGCGATGACAGCCACCGTACCCTCGATCTGTTGCTGGCCAAGGGCCGGGCTTCCGACCGCCGGAACTGGCTTGAGAAAAACGGCAATCTTGCCGATATATAGTCAGAGCTGGTTGGCCGGGTTGCTGGCCTGGTGCTTAACTGCATGAAATCAAAGAAAGAAAATATGGCATCCCGGGGCTGCCATGGCACGGGTTTGTGGGAGAGACATGGGCGAGATTATCGTCAAACATTTCAAACGTACCGACACGACATCGGACCGGAAAGAGCTGGTTACCGAGATTGTGGTGGAGAACTCGGATACCGGTCAGTTTCTCAGGCGTATTGAAGAGTCTCGTCTAACCCGACCCTGTTTCCAGACGATCGATATGCGCGGCAGGGTAGCCGGTGAGTGCCGGCGCTATGCGTTCAATGACCGCGTACACTATCTCGACGATATTTCCTTTCAGATGTTCGAACGCGGTCTGCGCGAGAACAACGGTGTGTATACCGTTGGTACCTTCGAGTCGATTGTCGGGGGTGCACATACCCTTCAGGCCCAGATAAATGCACGCGATGAAGCAGAACGCCGACGCCAGGAAATCGAACAGCGGCGCCTGGAACGTACACGTAATGCAGTGCGTGAGCGGGTCCGCGTGGACGGCGATGATGAGGCCGCGGATGTGCAGGCGGATGTCGCGGAAAATCCGGATCTCTTGCCACTTGGCTATTTCCGCAAACGGGAGCACCCACGCCTGCAATATGCCTGCAAGGTTACGATGCAAGGCGGAAATATCCGTACCAGCGGTATTACCCGGGATATTTCCGTGTGTGGTATTCAGGTGCGTATCAAGGGTTTGACGACTTTTCGGGAAGGCCAGAAGGTCCGCGTGTCGTTTGCCGGGCTGCGTGACAAGGCAGGCAGTGTCCAGGTTGACGATATCGGTTACAAGGTTGTACGTATCCAGACACGGGAAACGGAGAGTGCCCTGTTTCTGCGGCGGGTGGATCTTGATGAGCCTGCCGCGTTTTCAGACTTTGTTTCTCAGTTTGTTGATGAAAACCGGCGTCGCTACAAACTGGATGTCGACGACGAGTACCAGTCGACGCTGAGCTGGTATTACGAGCGCAGCCATGCGCAAAGTATCACCCAGTTGCCGGTTTTTATCGAAAAGACCGATGCCGGGGAGTTGCGTGTGCAGGCAGTTGCCATGAGTGAGGGTAATACCCATCTTGCACGTTTTTTCTGTACAGATGCGGATAATTACGACTTTACTCCATTGAGCCTTCCCGCACGGCTTGAACGTCTGCTTGAAGAGGGCGAATTCGTTATGGCGATGTATCGTCGCAAGGGGGACAGCGATGACTGCATGCGACTGCATTCCGCGGCCGATTTCGAGTTTGCCTGTGAAGCGGATTTTTCCCGTTTTGTTCGTTTTGCCACCACTCAGCCGGAATACAGCGTGGTCAAGGTCCAGGCGGGCAGCATGCCGTTGATTCAGGCCTCCGGTAAAAAAATCGATGAAGTTTCCCAGCGGCTGCAATACAAGTCCGAAGTACAGATGAAAGTGTTGCGCGATCAACTGGCGCGCCTGTCATTTGTGGCCTACACAGTGGACATGACACGCAAGTACACGGATCTGTCTGTGGACGATGATTCGGTTGAGGGATTGGTTGCCTGGGTCGGCTCCGAGTGCCGGAAACTTTCGGACGATTCCGTGGTGCAGTCACTGGACATGTCTCGGCAACAGCCGGGAATCGAGCTGGTTCGCTTTGGTTATGTCGAGCGCCGTCGCGAAGACCGTTATCTTGCCGAGACGCGGGTTGATGTCAAAATCAGCGGGCGCAGTTTTGACGGGATGTCAAAGGATATTTCCACGCGCGGTATTCGCATACAGTTGAATGAACAGGTTTCGGTCAAGCCCGGTGTACCGGTCAAGGTGGGCCTGGTGTCCCTGCAGCAGAAAAAATCCGCTGCTAACCTGATGGATATTCCTTACCTTGTGGTTAACTCGATGGACAGTGGCGAGGGCACGGTGCTCATGCTCGAGCGTGTGCTGGGCAGTGCCAAGGAGGGGCTCAAGGAGTTCTTTGTCGAGCTGATCACCAAGAATGAGCACAAGCTGGGTGTGGATACGGGAGATATCTGGAGTGCCACGACATCGAGGCTCTACGAATCGTTGCTGGCCGCCAATACACCGACCATCCCGTTTTTTCTCGGGCGTAACCAGGAGGGTGGAGCTCACCTGCAGTTTGTTGGTGTGCCGGAAGGCGGCAATGCCTTGCTGGATTTTTTTACCACGGAAAGTGGCCACGATTTTCGCAGTCTCAATGATCGCCGTGTCGTAACGGCGTTGTATGATGCGGTGCAGATCCTGTTGCGCCAGCAGAAAGCCTCACAGGAACCGCCGGCACCCTTCGAACTGGAACTTTATCTCTATCGGGAGCTGGACGAGGAAACCGGTGAAACCTTTATTCACGCGGCCACCGAGCTGGATTTCTCCAGCGATGCCGGGCGTGAGGCCTACTTGCAACAGCTGTCTGAAAAGGCTGAATGGCGTTGTTTAAAGATTATTACCACGTTTGTTCATGCGCTGGATGACAAGTCGCTGGACAAGCTGGTTGCTTCCGTGCGCGAGCAGTCGAAACATCGCGCCATCAAGCTCTCGGACCTGGCACATTCCGTGGTGGGCTGTGGCGAGATTGTGGATATCACCCGGCAGTGGGCGTCCTTGCGTAGCGCATCCTAGTTCACTCTGTCGTGCCTGTACCGGTACAATAGCCGGGTCTCAATTCAGACCACGGAACCGGCATGTCCACAGATACCCCCGTTGAAAGCGTCGAAACGCTTCCGCTGCATACCTTTACTGAAAAGGCGTACCTGGATTATTCCATGTACGTCATCCTCGACCGCGCACTGCCGCACATCGGTGACGGACTGAAACCGGTGCAGCGGCGTATTGTCTACGCCATGTCTGAACTCGGCCTGTCGGCGCGTGCCAAGTTTAAAAAATCCGCGCGCACCGTGGGTGACGTGCTGGGTAAATTTCACCCGCACGGCGATTCGGCCTGTTACGAAGCCATGGTGCATATGGCGCAACCTTTTTCTTTCCGTTACCCGCTGGTTGACGGGCAGGGGAACTGGGGGGCGCAGGACGATCCGAAGTCCTTTGCCGCCATGCGCTATACCGAGGCGCGCCTGTCAGCTTTTTCCGAAGTTCTGCTGGCCGAGCTGGGCGAGGGTACTGTCGACTGGACGGCCAATTTTGATGGTACGTTACAGGAGCCGATCCTGCTGCCTGCACGCCTGCCGGTGGTGTTGCTGAATGGCGCAGCCGGTATTGCAGTGGGTATGGCGACAGATATTCCTCCGCATAACCTGCGTGAGGTCGCTGCCGCTGCCATTCACCTGCTGGAGAAGCCGAAGGCGACGGTGGATGACTTGTGTGAGTACATTCAGGGACCTGACTACCCGACCGGTGGCGATATTGTTACACCGCGCGAGGAGTTGCTGCGCGCTTACCACACGGGTAGCGGCAGTGTGCGTATCCGCGCCCGCTATGAGCAGGAAGGTGGCGATATCATTGTTACAGAACTTCCCTGGCAGGTATCCGGTGCCCGGGTGCTGGAGCAGATTGCCGCACAAATGACAGCGAAGAAGTTGCCCATGGTCGCCGATCTTCGCGATGAGTCGGACCACGAAAATCCAACCCGGCTGGTGATTGTGCCGCGTTCCAGCCGTATCGATGTCGATACCATTATGCTGCACCTGTTTGCGACAACCGACCTGGAGCGCAGTTACCGCGTCAACATGAACATGATCGGGCTGGACGGTCGCCCGGCGGTCAAGGATCTGCATACACTGCTCAAGGAGTGGCTGGAATTCCGTATTGGCACAGTGACCCGGCGCCTGCAATACCGGCTCGACAAGGTGCTGGAGCGTTTGCACATTCTCGATGGTCTGCTGGTTGCCTATCTCAATATCGATGAAGTCATCGCGATTATTCGCAGCGAAGATGAACCGCGGCCGGTACTGATGAGACGTTTCAGCCTCAGCGAGCGGCAGGCGGATGCGATTCTCGATCTGAAGCTCCGCCACCTGGCGAAGCTGGAGGAAATGAAAATCCGTGGCGAGCAGGAACAGCTTGCGAAAGAGCGCGACAGCCTGCAAAAAACCCTGTCGTCGAAACAGCGTTTGCGCACGCTGGTAAAAAAGGAGATTAGCGCTGACAGCGAGAAGTTTGGTGACGATCGCCGTTCCGCACTGGTAACACGCCCGCCGGCACAGGCGCTGGACGAAACAGCGCTGATCCCCAGCGACCCGGTTACCATCGTGTTATCCGAAAAAGGCTGGGTGAGAGCGGCAAAAGGCCACGATATCGATCCCGAGGCACTTAGCTACAAGGCAGGTGACAGTTTTCTCGCTGCAGTGCAGGGGCGCAGTAATCAACAGGTCGTATTTCTTGATTCCACGGGTCGCGCCTACACACTGGCGGCGCATAGCCTGCCCTCGGCACGCGGCCAGGGTGAGCCACTGACCGGCCGTTTCAATCCGCCGGATGGCGCCCGCTTTGTGGGTGTTATGGCCGGGAATCCTGACAGTCTTTATCTGCTGGCGAGCGACGCCGGCTATGGCTTTGTTGCCCGCCTTGGCGACCTGTACGCGCGCAACAAGGCCGGTAAGTCTGTTTTGTCGGTTCCCAAGCATGCCCGGGTATTGCAACCGGCACCGGTTACGGATCCCGGGACAGATCAGCTGGCAGCGATAGACCTGCAGGGCCATATGCTGGTGATCCCGACGGCGGAGGTTCCGCGCCTGAACCGCGGCAAGGGCATCAAGATTCAGGGTATCAATGCGAAGAAGCTTGCCAGCGGGGATGAGCGCATGGTGGCTGTGGTAAGCGTGCCCGGGGGTGGCGCGCTGGTGCTGCATGCAGGCAAGCGACACCTGAAACTGAAATCCTCTGAACTGGCGCTGTATCTGGGCGACCGCGGGCGCAAGGGCAGGAAACTGCCGCGTGGCCTGCAGCGTGTCGACCGGGCTTTTGCTGAATAAACCGGTCTTTCAGGTATAGTCAGTGCACCGGCGGCGACGTGCAGGTAGAATGGCGCCCGTTCATTTTCAGCCAGGATAAGGTTCTATGTCCCTGATTCGCCCGTTTGCCGGCCTGAGACCGGTGCCAGAGCACGCCAATGATGTCGTGGCGCCTCCCTATGATGTACTCAACAGCGAGGAGGCCCGTCAGCGGGCTGCCGGCCGGCCGTTGAGTTTTCTGCATATTTCAAAGGCAGAGATCGATCTGCCGGAAGGCACAGATCCCTATGATCCGGCGGTGTATGCCAGGGCGGCGGAGAACCTGCAGAAGCTGATCGCAGATGGTGTGCTCAAGCGCGAGGACAAGCCGGTCTATTACGTTTACCGTCTGACCATGGGTGACCATGTGCAGACCGGGCTGGTTGCCGTTGCCTCGGTGGCCGAGTACGACAGGAACCGTATCCGCAAGCACGAGTTCACCCGTCCCGCCAAGGAGGACGACCGTGTCCGTCAGATCGAGGCGTTGAACGCCCAGACCGGACCGGTGTTGCTGGCCTATCGTTCGCAGGATGAGATTGACGCGCTGATCGCTTCTGCGACGAACAAACCGCCGGAATATGACCTGGTTGCCGATGACGGGATCGGGCATGCCTTCTGGGTGCTGGACGATCCGGAGACGATCGAAAAGCTGACAAAAGGTTTCGATGCCATGGAGGCGATTTACATTGCCGATGGACATCACCGCTCGGCAGCGGCTTCACGGGTGGCGGCCCGTAAAAACGGACCGGAGGATGCCATGAGCCGTTATTTCCTGTCCGTGATCTTCCCGCACAAACAGATGAAAATCCTTGATTACAACCGTGTGGTGAAAGACCTGAACGGGCTGAGCGAAATGCAGTTCATGGAAAAAATTGCCGAGGCCTTTGATGTCAATCCATCACCGGAGCCGGTAGCGCCAGGGAAACCGGGTGAGTTCGGCATGTACCTGAACGGGCAGTGGTACCGTCTGAATATCCACCCGGAGTTGATCCCGCAAGACCCTGTGGCGCGGCTCGATGTCAGCCTGCTGGCTGACAACCTGATGGAACCGGTGCTGGGCATCAGTGATCCGCGCACCGACCCGCGTATCGACTTTGTCGGTGGTATTCGCGGTCTGGGAGAACTGGAAAAACGCGTCAACAGCGGAGAGATGGCCGTCGCATTTTCCCTGTTCGCCACGACCATGGAAGACCTGATGGCCGTCGCGGATGCCAATGAAGTGATGCCACCCAAGTCAACCTGGTTTGAACCCAAACTGGCTGATGGACTGGTATCGCACGTGCTCGACTAGGCGACCTCTCCAGTGAAATCGTAGCTGAGTGTTTCGCTCGGCTCCTGCAGGAAGTTGCCCTGGATAAAGTTGATACCGCTCTGCCAGAGAACCGCCAGGCTATGTGCATCCTGTACATACTCGGCAATACACTGCTTGTTCATTGAGTTGGCGGTGTCGAGAATTGACTTCACCATCGCCTGGTTGTCGGTATCGCTGGCCAGGTTGTGAATGAACGAGCCGTCGATTTTCAGGAAGTCGACGGGCAGGTGCTTGAGCAACTGGAAGGAATTCGGGCTGGTGCCAAAGTGTTCCAGAACAGAATTGCAGTGCAGATCCCGCAGCGTCTTGACGAATGTTTTTGCCTGTTTCAGGTGTTGTGACGCGACTTTCTCCGAGAGTTCGAATACCAGTGCGTCACCGGGCAGGCGATATTTCTTCAGGCAGTCATTAATAAACGCGACCAGTTTTTCATCCAGCAGGGTCTGGGCTGAAATCTTGATGAAGAACTGCGTGTCGGAACCCTGTGCGCGGTGTTCCGACAAGGCCTTGATGGCATGCCTGATGACCCACTGGTCGATGTCCCCGATTTGTCCTGTCTGTTCGGCAATGGGCAGGAACTGGCTGGGCAGGATATGTTCATCCTCGTCATTGAGCATGCGCAGCAGAACCTCGTACTTCTCGCCGGTATCGCCCTGCAGGCTCACGATCGGCTGGTAAAGCAGTCTGAACTGGTTCTTCTCAAGTGAATCCTCGATCAGGGCATGCATCTGCTGATCGCGTTCCTTGCCGATCTTTTCGTCCACCACCGGGTTATGCAGGTGGATCCTGTTGCCACCCGAGGAGCGGGCAACCTCGCAGGCCAGGTCGGCGCGCGAAATGACTTCGTGTGCCGACGGTGCGCTTTCGCCAATGATACTCATGCCGATGCTGCAGGTGGTGGTGACAGACTTGCCTTCAATTTCGGTGATATGGTCTTCAATTGCCTGGCGAACTTTCTCGCCCAGTACGGAAATCGAATCGTGGTCGCAGTCCTTGCGGAGTACCGTGAAAGAGTGATCTCCAAAGCGGGCGACAATATCCTCATCCTCTGTGTGTTCGCGTAACAGTTCGGCGATATCACTGATCACCATATCGGCTGCGCCGAGTCCGATGTTATCCTTGATGTCCTTGAAATTGTCCATCAGCAGATAGATCAGGGCGGCATTTTCAGAACCGCTTACCGCGTTAGTGATGGAGAGTTCCAGTTCTTCCATGAAGTATTGCCGGTTGAACAGGCCGGTCAGGACGTCCTGCTTGCTGAGGAAGCGGATCTTCTGCTCCAGCTCCTTGCTCGATCCGGCCTGGTTGCGGATGATGATCTGGGTGCAGGCTTCACCGTCTATACTGGCAGGGGAGAACTCCATCAGGGCGTCGAACTGCTTGCCGTCAGGTAACTGGCCGTGGGTTTCCAGCGAACTCTCAGTAGCGCCTTGCTTGCTGAAGTTGCGAAGAAAAGCCTTGAACTTGTCGTGTTCACCGGGTGCGACCATATCGAGAATCGGTGTGCCCTCGATTTCTTCAATGTCGTCAAAGCCGAACATTTCCAGGTAAGAGCTATTGGCGAAGATGTGCATGCCTTCGTGAACGTAGGCAATGGCATCCCGTGAACTTTCCATCAGGGAGCGTGCGCGCTTCTCACTTTCGTGAAAGCGGGCCTCAAAAATCTGTGCCTTGCTACAGGCGCTGAGTTGCCGGAGTTCGCGTTGGGTGACCAGTTGCAGGTGCTCTGGCTGGTCGTATGAACAGAGGTCGTGCGCACCCTGGCGCATGGCTTCGATGATATCGGACTCGTCAGCCGTTTCACCGATGGCAATCAGTGGCACAGGAATTTCGCGTTGCTTGAGGATGTCCGCCACTTCGGACAAGGAAATGGATTCAAGCCCCGTTGCGCACAACACCAGGTTCGGTGTCTGTTTGTCCAGTGCGGCGTTGATGTCCTCACTGTCTTCTGCATAGTCCAGCCGGGACGCCTGTCCTGCGTTTCTCAGGATATTGGCAAGCGCTTCCGCATCGTTCCGTGATTCCTCGACGACAAGCAGACGCAGGGTTTGATCCTTGTCCATAGGGTGTGGTGCTCCTGATTTCAGATGTCTCTCGCCAGCGGGTGGCTGGCCGTGCGCTCTCATTGTTTCGGCAGCAGGGAGCACATTCTTTACCTGCGGGTCATGGCGATATGGCTATTCCTGCCTGTGCCGTAACCCCTTTTACATAAACGGGTTTCCTGCTAGCATCCCGTCACACGGTCAGCATGACAGTGGCCATATAACAGCAGCCGGGGACAGTGGTATGCAACAGATCAGGGTACGAGCTGAAACTCCCGATGATTTCAGCGCCATTGATGTCGTTAATCTCAGTGCTTTTGAGGGTGAAGCCGAGGCACAGCTGATCAGTGAGCTGCGAAAGTCGCCGACCTTTATCCCCGACCTGTCACTGGTGGCGGAGCTCAACGGGCGTATTGTCGGCCACGTCGTACTATCCCGGGTGAAGCTGGTCTCCGAACAGGGGGAAAGCGAGATTCTCGCGCTGGGACCGATGTCGGTCGTGCCTTCCCAGTCACATCGCGGGATTGGTTCAGAGCTTATCGATGCCGCCGTAGCGCGTGCCAGACCGCTTTGTTACAACGCTATCGTGGTAGCCGGGCACCCCGACTATTACCTGCGCTTTGGTTTCAGGCCGGCATCAGACCGGGGTGTGACCTGCAACCTGCCAATACCGGATGATGCGCTGACGGCCATGGAGCTGGTCGATGGCGCCCTGTCAGGTGGCGGGATAGTCGAATACCCGGATTTGTTCAGGGCACTGTTCTAGCAGCCCGGTGAGCGGGTCACAGTAATTCCCAGATGTCATCAAAGTCGCTGCTGGCGGGTTTGCCGGCAGACTTTTTCTGTGTGGCAAGTTTTATCTCACCCAGTGCGGTGAACTGGAACTGGGCAAAGCTGCCGGTATTTTCCACCAGTTTCGTCAACTCGACACGCACATTCTTTCCATGACAGTTGATGATTGCCGTGTCGCCCACCTTGAACGGTGGTGACGGTAACAGCAGTGTCGCGCTCTGCTGGATGGTGGCGATTTCGGGCAGCAGCAGGCCGCGGGTGAATTCATCATTTTTTGCAGCGTGCTGCGCGGGGCGTCCTGCGATAGCCACGGCACCGGGTGACAGCATCTGAACCCCGAGTTCCAGCCCGCGTTTGTCAGCGAATTTCAGCCAGCGGATGACACCCAGCCGCCAGTGAAAGGTGTCCGGGTCGCTTTCTTCGCGGATACCCAGTAATTCACCGACCTGTGCGCGGGTGGTTTCAGGATTGTCCCACAGCAGGCAGTAACCGCCGGCGCTGATATTGACCATTTTCCAGTTCTGGGTGCGGTGGTTGGGGTTAATCTGCATGCCCGACGCAGCGCGCGCCACGGCGGTTTCCAGGCTGCTTGGCAGTGCTTCTCCCTCAATCCGGTAGTTCATTTCCCATACGTCAGGTAACGGGCTGTTTTCAGACTGTAGGTTGCGGGCCTCGAAGCGGGCAGGCTGCTGAATGCCGGGGCTGGATTCCGGGTCAACCGACAGATCGGTATGGCATTCTTTACTGACAGGCGCCTGGTTGAAAGCAGCTTCGCCACTGACAAAATAGTGAATAGAACTCAGGCCCATCGACACAATGACCTGTGAGTGGTCTTTGACCCGTGAATAGCGGCGTTTGGGCATGACGCCCCATACCAGCATCAGGTGCCGCAATGTGGAAAGCTTGATCCCCGTCGTACGCTTGCCCCGGCTCTCGCTGATGGCATTGCGGATGTGTTCCGCCAGGCGCCCTGTGTCCATCGTGCGGGTTGTGCCGCAGCTCTCGCTTTTGTCCCTGAGTACCAGGTAACTGGGTGGCTCGTCAGCATCCAGGTTGACCGAGAAAAGTGCGTTCGGTCGTTGCTCGAGCGTATCAAGATCACTGAACCTGGCCCAGTTTTCCAGTGCGTTGTAGATGTCTTCCACTTCACCGTGGCGCAGGCGGTAGGGGCAGGCCAGTGCCAGCAGCAGAATCTGTTTGTAACAGTCTGTTACTGTCGATGCGTGCTGGACAGCCGCGATGGCGTCCATCACCTTGCTGCGATGCAGGCCGTTGCTTTCCGCGTAACGATACAGCGAATGGATCTCCAGCCAGACCGATGCCGGGTACGGTTCATAGACCTGGAAAGCCTTGAGCAGCACCAGTCCCAGCAGTTTTACCGAGCGATGGATGGCCGTTACCAGCAGTTTTTTGTCCTTGCGGCCGACGCCGGCGATCTGTTCCATGACCAGCACCTTGTAGCCAGTAGCCAGTGCATGGGTGATTTCGCGTGACAGGTGGGCAATCTTCAGGTTCTTCATCATTGGCGGCAGCGGCTTGCCGATGACGTGTTTCTTCATATGATCGGTCACAAACCGAACCGGTTGCTGCAGGAGTTCCAGTGTCCTGAAGCGTTGCTGGCCCGGTATATCCTGGTGGTTGAGGTCATTCAGCGCTTCAAACAGCAGCTTTGTCGTTTCCCCCACATTGGCCATCGGGAGATGCTCAATCCATACTTTTACGCTGGCGGGTTTGCTGTCGAATGAGCCGCGTTTCGGGCTGGTACGGTTCGGTACTGAAAGTTGCATGGGCATTTCGTCCGCTGGTTGTTTTTGCATGCAGGGCGGACTCCGGGCACGGCGCTGTCATCCCTGCATCCCGCCCGGGCTATCGTCCTTTCAGCAGGAAACTGAACATTTGCGGGGCAGGGCAATGCATGCAGCCTGCCCTGCCCCGAAGCAGGAATCGTAGTGACAAAGGCTTGCCAGGGGGCGGGTTTATGGGCGGGGGCGCATCAAAGCGGTGTTTTTGCGCTTTCCCCGGGACTTTCCCGAACCAGCCTTGGCACGAGGTAACCCGGTAATACAGAACGGATTTTTTCTATCAATTGGTGTGCTTCCGCATCGCCAACGGCGAAATGCCCGGCACCCTGAACCCGGTCCAGCTGGTGCAGGTAATAGGGTAAAACGCCCGCATCGAACAGGCGCTGGCCAAGTGCGCAGAGAATTTCCGCATTGTCGTTGATGCCGCGCAGAAGGACGGACTGGTTGAGCAGGGTGACACCGGCGGATTGCAGTTGTTGCATGGCGTTTTTCACCGCGGTATCGATTTCACTGGCGTGGTTGCAATGAATGACCAGAACCACCCGCAAGCGGGTTTCTGTTACCCAGTTGAGCAGCGCGCTGTCGACACGTTCCGGGACGACCACCGGCACCCGGCTGTGCAACCGCAGGGTGGTGATATGCGGGATCAATGCCAGGTCTTCAGCCATGCCGGCCAGGCGGGAATCGCTGAGCGTCAGCGGGTCGCCGCCACTGAGGATGACTTCGCTGATCTGTTCACGCTGCGCCAGGTAGTCCAGCGTGGCCGGCCAGTGCTCGCGGCCCGGATTGGCCTCATTGTAGGGGTAGTGACGGCGGAAGCAGTAACGACAGTTGATTGCGCAGGCACCGGTCAGCGTCAGCAGCACGCGACCCGGGTATTTGTGCAGCAGACCGGGAACCGGCATGGCGACCAGCTCCTCAAGCGGATCGGCGACATAGCCCGGTGTGTCCTGCAATTCCTCGCCAACGGGTAATATCTGCCTGAGCAGGGGGTCGGCCGGGTCACCCCTGCGCATGCGTTGCACGAAACCGGCCGGGACGCGCAGGCGAAACTGCCGTGTGGCGTTTTTTGCCTGGGGCAGCAGATCCCGTGGCAGATCCAGCATTTGCCACAAGGTCTCCACGTCCGTGATGCATTGTCCCATCAGCGTTTGCCACAGGGGTGTCTGTTGCCGTTGCAGGCTTCGCGGTATCATACGGCTCCTGTTTCCCCCGATATTGACAATACAAGGTGCTCCATGGCGACCTACAGTACGAATGAATTCAAGGGCGGTCTGAAGATCATGCTCGACAACGACCCCTGTTCCATCATTGAAAACGAGTTTGTGAAGCCAGGCAAGGGCCAGGCCTTCAACCGGGTGAAAATCCGCAATCTGAAGACCGGCCGTGTTATCGAGCGTACCTTTAAATCCGGCGAAACGGTGGAAGCGGCAGACGTCATGGAAACCGACATGCAGTACCTGTATACCGATGGCGAGTTCTGGCATTTTATGGACCCGGACAGCTACGAACAGATTGCCGCCGGTGAAGCGGCGGTGGCCGAGGCGAAAAAATGGTTGAAGGAACAGGATACCTGCCAGGTCACCCTGTGGAACGGCGTACCGATCAGTGTCACGCCGCCCAACTTTGTCGAACTGGAAGTGACAGAAACAGATCCCGGGGTGCGCGGCGATACCTCGGGCGGTGGCGGCAAGCCGGCAACATTGCAAACCGGAGCCGTGGTGCGTGTTCCACTGTTTATCGATATCGGTGAAATCGTCAAGGTCGATACCCGTACCGGCGAATACGTCGGCCGTGTCAAAGACTGAACCTGTGAGCGACTGGTGTCCCGGCACCGGCAATGATGTGCTGCGGATGCGTGCGACACTGCTGGCGCGTATCCGGGATTTCTTTCGTGAGCAGGATGTGCTGGAGGTCGATACGCCGGCGTTGTCGTCTGCTGCAACGACCGATCCGGCGATAGTATCCTTTCACACCCGCTACACCGGGCCAGGTGCAGCGGAAGGAAAATCCCTTTACCTGTGCAGTTCCCCCGAGTTTTTCATGAAGCGATTGCTGGCAGCGGGCAGTGGACCGGTCTACCAGCTCGCGCACGTCTTCCGTAATGGTGAGTACGGGACGCGCCACAATCCTGAATTCATGATGCTGGAATGGTACCGACCCGGTATTGGCCACCATGCGCTGATGGATGAAGTGGACCAGTTCATGGCTTCGGTGCTGGACGGGGTTGTTGACTACAGCCCGGCTGTGCGCATCAGTTACCGGGACTGGTTTATCGAGGGAACCGGGCTTGATCCGTGGTGCGATGATAGCGGCGCATTCCGGCAGTTCGCGCTCCAGCAGCTCGGCAAGGCACTGCCCGCGCTGGATAAGGCGGACAGGGACGGCTGGCTCGACCTGATCGTGACACACTGGCTGGAACCCCGGCTCGGTCCGGCGGCGCAGTTTGTGTACGACTATCCGCCATCCCAGGCCTCTCTGGCGTGTCTGCGCGACGGTGAATACCTGGTGGCGGAACGCTTTGAACTGTATGTTGGCGGTATTGAAATTGCCAACGGTTTTCATGAGCTGGCGGATGCGGATGAACAGCAGCAACGGTTTATTGCTGACAACCGGCGCCGTACACAACAGGGGCAGGCCGAAATGCCAATCGATCATGCGCTGATCGACGCGCTTGCGCATGGTTTGCCGGATTGCAGCGGTGTGGCGCTGGGTGTCGATCGGCTGCTGATGGTGGCTTCGGGCGCTGCTTCGATCGGAACCGTGATGCCGTTTGATCTTGGCCGGGTGTGACAGGATGCCACTACAAGCCATGACTGACGCGATGCTGCAGCCTGCGATTGTGATGATTGAAACCAGCCATCCCGGGAATATCGGGGCAGCTGCGCGGGCCATGAAAAACATGGGGCTGGATGACCTGAGGCTGGTCAGTCCCAAACAGTTTCCCTGTGCCGAAGCAACGGCGCGGGCCGCCGGCGCAGACGATCTGCTTGCCGCTGTGCAACAGTTTGACTCTATCGATGCAGCAATCGCTGACGCTACGCTGGTGATCGGTGCAAGTGCGCGCAGTCGCGCATTACCGATACCGATGCTGGAGCCGCGCAGTTGCGCGGAGCAGGTGCGCAGCCACCCGGCTACCGGCAAGGCGGCTATCCTGTTTGGTCGTGAACGCACCGGTTTGACCAATGAAGAGCTGAGCCTCTGTCACTACCTTGTGCAGATCCCGGTCAATCCCGGCTATCCCTCATTGAATGTTGCGGCGGCTGTGCAGGTGATCAGTTACGAGTTGCGTATGGCCGCTCTGACGGCTGCGGGGGGGGCGCAGCCGGATGTTGACACGGATTACGCTACGGCCCGGCAGATGGAGCAGTTTTACCAGCATCTTGAGCAGACGCTGGTCGAGCTGGAGTTTCTTGACCCCGATAACCCACGCCAGTTAATGCGCCGCCTGCGCCGCCTGTTTAACCGTGCCCGGCCGGATCACAACGAGGTGAATATCCTGCGCGGAATTCTTACCGCCGTGAACCGCAAAACCCCGGGTAACAGGGCGTGAATTGGCGCACTGGCTCCAGCTGCCTATAATGAACCGCTATCTTTCAGGCCGGGTGATGTATGTGGGAGCGATTACGGGAAGATCTGGACTGCGTATTTGATCGCGACCCGGCCGCGCGCACCCGTTTTGAAGTCATAACGACCTACCCGGGTTTCCACGCGGTGCTGATGCATCGCTTCACGCATTTTCTGTGGAACAACGGCCTGCCCTGGCTGGCGCGCGTGCTGGCGAATGTCGCGCGCCTGTTTACCGGTATTGAAATCCATCCCGGCGCCACCATTGGCCGGCGTTTCTTCATCGATCATGGTATGGGCGTTGTCATTGGTGAGACGGCCGAAATCGGTGATGATTGCACCCTCTACCACGGTGTCACACTGGGGGGCACCAGCTGGGAAAAAGGCAAACGCCACCCGACGCTGGGCAATGATGTGGTGATTGGTGCCGGCGCCAAGGTGCTGGGTCCGATTCATATCGGCGATGATGTGCGCATCGGTTCAAATGCCGTTGTGGTGCGGGATGTTCACGAAGGTTCGACGGTCGTCGGTGTGCCCGGACGGGTGGTGGGTGGCAGTATTTCCGACCAGCAGAAGCGCCGTGAGGCGATTGCGAAAAAAATGGGCTTCGACGCCTACGGCAGTACCCAGGACATGCCTGATCCGGTTGCCAGTGCCATCAACAGCATGCTCGACCATATTCACGTGATGGACAAGCGCCTGGAAGACATGTGCCGTGGCCTGAAAAGTCTCGGTGCCGAGGTGGCGGACATGCAGATGCCGGATCTCGGTCCCTGTGAACTGGACAGCCAGACGGCCCGCACGGTGCCGCCTGTCGTAACCGGGGATGATGAGCCGGAAACGGATGCCGCGGAAAAGCCCGGCGGCAGTGGCAAGCCCGATTGACGCGTGTTGTCAGCGAGCCTGCCTCGTCCGGGGTGGGCGCTTGCTGGCAGCTGACGGCGCTGAGCGCCGGTTTCGGGGGATGTCCCTGTGTATCAATGTCTTGTCTGCGCATGGCCGGCAACCCCTGTTTTCAGCGGGTTGATAATTCTTGACTGTTTTACTCAGTTATGGCACTTTAGCAAGGTTTTCCGAGGGTTGAAACGAGGCAGGCTCGTATGAAATTGACCAGTAAAGGTCGCTATGCCGTCACGGCGATGCTGGATCTGGCGCTGCACGCGAATCAGGGTCCGGTCACGCTGTCGGCGATTTCCGAGCGTCAGGGTATTTCGCTCTCATATCTGGAGCAACTGTTCACGCGTTTACGCCGTAACGGGCTGGTATCCAGTACCCGTGGACCGGGTGGCGGTTACCTGTTGAGTAGTGATGCGACAGACATTGCAGTTGCCGATGTGGTCGCGGCGGTCGACGAAAGTGTCAACGCGACACGTTGCGGCGGTCAGGAGAACTGCCAGGACGGACAACGCTGCCTGACCCATGATTTGTGGACAGAGCTCAGTGAGCAGATCTTCACATTCCTGAGCAGTATTTCACTGGCCCAGCTGGTCGAGCAGGGGACTTCAGTGCGTGATGAAGCGGAAAAGGATGTGAAACAGGAACTGACGGTTGACGTTGTGCATACAGGACGGGCGGCGGAGTCGCTCTGACGAGGAAGGGACGGCAGGTATGAAATGCTATCTCGACTACAACGCCACGACGCCGCTTGCCGGGCCGGTGCGGGATGCCATGCTGGCCTGTATGGAAGGCTGGCCGGGTAACCCGTCCAGTACGCATCAGTTTGGGCGTACCCGCCGGGCAATGATCGATAATGCACGTGAGCAGGTGGCGCAGCTGGTGGGCGCACAGCCATCCCAGGTGATTTTTACCAGCGGCGGCACCGAGGCCAATAACCTGGCCCTGCACGCGGTAACGGCTGGCCACAGGCCTGCACGTATTGCTGTCAGCTCGATAGAACATCCGTCGGTGCTGGAAACGGCAAAGCAACTGGCGGAAACCGGCTGGCAGGTTGACTGGCTGCCCGTGGATGCGCAGTGCCGGGTGACCGCAGATGCACTGCAGCAGCACATTACCCCTGACACCCGGCTGGTGTCGGTGATGATGGCTAACAACGAAACCGGCGTTATCCAGGATATCGCCGCGATTGCCGAACGCGCACGTGCTGCGGGCGCTGTCATGCATACCGATGCGGTACAGGCGGCAGGCAAGTTACCGGTGAATTTCGCCGCCAGTGGCGCGCAGTTGATGAGTTTGTCATCACACAAGATATACGGGCCCCAGGGCGTTGGTGCACTGGTGTTCGACAAGTCGCTGGAGCTGACCCCGCTTCAGTATGGCGGTGGTCAGGAACGCGGCTTGCGCGCCGGGACAGAAAACGTCGCCGGTATTGTCGGGTTTGGTGTGGCGGCGGAGCTGGCGTTACAGCAACTGGATGAGCGTCGCGAGCAGTTACGTGTACTGCGTGATGCACTGGAGGCCGGTCTGGGTGGCTATCCGCAGGTGACCATTTTTGCACAGCAGGCGCCGCGCCTGCCGAATACTGTGCAGCTGGCAGTCGCAGGCATCGAGGGTGAAACCCTGTTGATGCAGCTTGATCGAGCCGGCATCGCTGTATCCAGCGGTTCGGCCTGTTCGAGTGCTGACAACGAACCCAGCCATGTACTGCTGGCCATGGGTATAGCGCCGGATATTGCGCGTGGCGCTATTCGTATCAGCCTGGGGCGTGATACCACGCAACAGGATATCGATGCAGTGTTGAGCCAGCTTGGGCAACAACTGCAGTGGGTTCAGAAGGCCGGGCAGGCTGCCGGCTGGTGAACCGGACAAACATGACTTTATTTCAGGTGTAAGAACTTATGACTGTAAAAACGCCAATCTATCTCGATTATTCTGCGACCACACCGGTTGACCCGCGTGTTGCGGAAAAGATGTGCAGTTTTCTGACCCCGGACGGCAAGTTTGGTAACCCGGCTTCGCGTTCGCACAGTTTCGGCTGGGACGCTGACGATGCCGTTGAACAAGCGCGCAGCAACGTGGCGGCACTGGTCAACGCTGACCCGAAAGAAATTATCTGGACCAGTGGCGCAACCGAATCGGATAACCTGGCGATCAAGGGTGCCGCGCACTTTTACGCCAAGAAGGGCAAGCACATTGTCACCGTCAAGACCGAACACAAGGCGGTACTGGACAGCTGTCGCCAGCTGGAGCGTGAGGGGTTCGAGGTGACCTACCTGGACCCGGAAACCGATGGCTTGCTGGACCTGGACAAGCTGAAGGCGGCGTTGCGCGAAGACACCACTGTGGTCAGCGTCATGCACGTCAACAACGAGATCGGCGTCATCCAGGATATTGCTGCGATTGGTGAAATCTGCCGCGATCGCAAGATTGTGTTTCACGTCGATGCCGCCCAGAGCGCCGGCAAGGTGGACATCGACCTGCAGAATATGAAAGTGGATTTAATGTCCTTCTCGGCGCACAAGATTTATGGTCCCAAGGGTATGGGCGCCCTGTTTGTGCGCCGCAAGCCGCGTGTGCGTCTGGAAGCGCAGATGCACGGTGGCGGTCATGAACGTGGCATGCGCTCCGGTACACTGCCGGTTCACCAGATCGTTGGCATGGGCGAAGCTTTCCGTATTGCAAAGGAAGAAATGGCTGAGGAAAATATCCGCCTCGCCAGATTGCGCGATCGCCTGTACGAAGGTTTCCTGGACATCGAGGAAGTCTATATCAATGGTGACCTGGACCGCCGTATCCCGGGCAACCTCAATATCAGTTTCAACTTTGTCGAGGGCGAAAGCCTGATCATGGCGCTCAAGGACCTGGCGGTATCATCCGGTTCGGCCTGCACCAGCGCCAGTCTGGAGCCGTCCTATGTGCTGCGTGCGATCGGGCGCAACGATGAGCTGGCACACAGTTCCATTCGTTTCACCATCGGTCGCTTTACGACTGAAGAAGAAATCGATTACACCATCAAGCTGGTTCATGAAAAGATCGGCAAGTTGCGCGACCTTTCCCCGCTCTGGGAAATGTACAAGGATGGCATTGATCTGGATTCCGTCCAGTGGGCCGCGCACTGAGGAGTCATGCAAGATGCCGATTACCCTGACAGAAGCTGCTGCGGAACGCGTCAAGAGCTTTCTTGAACAACGGGGCAAGGGCGTGGGCCTGCGTCTTGGTGTGCGCACCTCCGGTTGCTCCGGCATGGCCTACGTGCTGGAGTTTGTGGACGAGATCGATGACACAGATACGGTGTTCGAGGATCACGGCGTGAAAGTTGTCGTTGACCCCAAGAGTCTGCTGTATATCGACGGTACCGAGCTCGATTTTGGCAAGGAAGGCCTCAACGAGGGTTTCAAATTCAACAACCCCAACGTCAAGGACGAATGCGGTTGTGGCGAAAGCTTCACCATCTAGCCTGGCGGCGGGGTATCTTCCATGTCGTCGCTACTGACGCAGAATTTTTTTGAACTGTTTTCCCTGCCACAGCAGTACGCCCTGGACCGGGCGGCACTGGATGTGCACTACCGGAATTTACAGCGCAGCGTCCATCCCGACCGGTTTGCCAGCGCCGGTGAACAGGAGCGCCGCATTGCCATGCAGCATGCCACGCACATTAATGAAGGCTACCAGACGCTGAAAAATCCCCTGAAGCGGGCGCGTTACCTGCTGGAACTGCGCGGGCGCACGATCAACGACCAGCAGACCATGCAGGCCGACCCGGCATTTCTCATGCAGCAGATGGCGTTGCGTGAACGGCTTGGCGAGATTCGCGAGGCCGATGACCCGCTGGCCGAACTCGACGGGCTGGCCAGGGAGATTGGCGCGCTGTATAAAGCGCTGGAAAGCGAACTGGCGCAAGTGCTCGATGCCGACAACGGCGATGTCGAACAGGCTGTTGCGCTGGTGCAGAAAATGCAGTTTTTTACCCGTCTGCAGAACGAAGTGCAGGAACTGGAAGCCGATCTGGAAGACGAACTGCTCTGACCTATGGCATTACTAACGATTTCTGAACCCGGCCAGTCGACTGCGCCGCACCAGCACCGTCTGGCGGCGGGTATCGATCTTGGCACCACCAACTCACTGGTTGCCAGTGTGCGTAATGCTGTGGCCGAGACGCTGCCGGACACGGACGGTCGGCACCGTTTACCCTCCGTGGTGCACTACCGTGAAAACGGCAGTGTCGATGTCGGGCTGGCTGCCCGCGAGCAGGCGGCTGAAGATCCGCTGAACACCATTATTTCCGTAAAGCGTTTCATGGGGCGTGGTGTTGATGACATAAAGCGTCTCGGTACCGAACTGCCCTATGAATTTGTTGCCGCCGATTCCGGTATGCCGTTGATCCACACCGTGGCGGGAGACAAGAGCCCGGTGCAGGTTTCAGCTGAAATCCTCAAGGCGTTGCGCGAACGCGCAGAGTCGACACTGGGCGGTGAGCTGACCGGTGTTGTGATCACCGTACCGGCCTATTTCGACGATGCCCAGCGCCAGGCAACCCGGGACGCCGGCAAGCTGGCCGGCCTAAATGTCATGCGTCTGCTCAATGAGCCGACCGCGGCCGCCGTGGCCTATGGTCTCGACAAGGATTCGGATGGTGTCATTGTGGTCTATGACCTGGGTGGTGGTACGTTCGATGTGTCGATACTGCGTCTCAACCAGGGGGTGTTCGAAGTGCTGGCCACGGCGGGAGACAGTGCGCTGGGTGGCGATGATATGGATCGCCTGATTGCTGAATGGTTGATGCAGCAGGCCGGAATCCATGGCAGTCCGGATCATGGTCTGCAACGGCGGCTGTTACAGGAAGCTTGTCGTGTCAAGGAAATTCTCACCGAATCGGAACAGGCCGCCATAGAACTGAACCTCGAAAACGGTCGTACCTGGAAGGGCGAGCTGACCCGTGTGCAGCTGGGCGATATTATTGAGCCACTGATCAAAAAGACCCTGGCACCCTGCCGCCGCGCCCTGCGCGATGCGGGCATCGATCGCGAAGATATCTCCGAGGTGGTGATGGTAGGCGGTTCCACGCGGGTGCCGAAGGTGCGTTCTCGTGTGGGTGAGTTTTTTGAACGTGAACCGCTGGTGGATATTGATCCTGACAGGGTGGTTGCTGTCGGTGCGGCTATCCAGGCCGATATTCTGGCCGGCAACAAGCCGGATGATGAAATGTTGTTGCTCGATGTTATTCCGCTGTCACTGGGCATTGAAACCATGGGCGGGCTGACGGAAAAGATTATTCCCCGCAATACCACCATCCCGGTCACGCGCGGCCAGGAATTTACCACGTTCAAGGATGGTCAGACGGCCATGGCCCTGCACGTGGTGCAGGGTGAACGCGAACTGGTTGAGGACTGCCGCTCGCTGGCACGTTTTGAATTGCGTAATATTCCGCCCATGGCAGCTGGCGCAGCACGCATCCTGGTCAGCTTTCAGGTCGACGCTGACGGACTGGTGAGTGTTACCGCGCGTGAAGAAACCAGTGGTGTGCAGGCACATATTGAAGTCAAGCCGTCCTATGGGCTGACGGATGCCGAGGTGGAGACCATGTTGCGCGACTCCATGGAGCACGCGAAGGATGATATGGACGCGAGACGCCTGCGCGAACAGCAGGTGGAGGCTGATCGTGTACTGGAAGCTATCCATGCAGCACTCAGTGCGGATGGTGACGAGTTTCTCAGTGACGAGGAGCGGGCGAAGATCGATGCGGCCGTTGAGTCATTGCGCGAGACACGCGGCGGAGATGACCATCGTGCGATTAAACAGGCTATCGAAAACCTCGAGGCCGCGAGCAGTGTGTACGTGGATCGCCGCATGAACGCCAATATCCGCAAGGCCATGACCGGTCACGCTGTCGACGAATTCAAATAGAGCAAACGAACTATGCCAAAGATTATTATCCTGCCCCATGAAGAGATCTGCCCGCAAGGCGCAGTGATTGAAGCAGACCCCGGCACCACGATTTGTGACGCCGCGCTGGCCAATGGCATCGAGATCGAACACGCCTGCGAGAAGTCCTGCGCCTGTACCACCTGCCATGTGTATGTGCGGGAAGGGTTCGATTCGCTGGAAGCGTCCGATGAAACGGAGGACGACCTGCTCGACAAGGCCTGGGGTCTGGACCCGGATTCACGCCTGAGTTGCCAGGCAAAAGTTGCAGATGAAGACCTGGTGGTGGAAATACCCAAATACACCATCAACATGGTCAGCGAGAATCACTAGAGGGCAGGCGTCATGGGACTGAAATGGATCGATTCACTCGAAATTGCCATTGAGCTGGACGAAAAACACCCGGATGTAGACCCGGCTACAGTACGCTTTACCGAGCTGCGCGAGTGGGTGATCGGGCTGGATGAATTTGACGATGACCCTGAACATTCCGGCGAAAAGATCCTCGAGGCCATCCAGATGGCCTGGATCGAGGAACGTGAGTAGCCCGTTGCTTCTGCCTGCTGCCCGTCTTTTTGGAAAATATTCGTATAAATATTAATTGGTTGCATTGATTCGACCGAGAGGGTTGTGGATTTGCACCGCCAGCGGTGCGCCGCTGTCCCCGATTGCCTGTTCAGGTCCGGAACAGGTACACTACCCGATTCAGCTTTATTAGCTAAGTTTCAGATTTCCCGGCATTTTACTTTCGCGGTAGGCCGGCGAGGCGCAGACCCCACGTGGACAGCACGGCAGACAAGACCAATTTGTTGAATTTCGATCGTCCGGCACTGGCCGAATGGTTTGCTGCGCGTGGCGAAAAGCCGTTCCGCGCCCAGCAGTTGTTGAAGTGGATCTACCAGCAGGGCGTCGATAATTTTGACGAGATGACCAATCTCAGCAAGAAGCTGCGCGACAGCCTGAAGCAGGATGCCGAAGTGCGTGGCCTGAAAGTATCCGCCGATCAGAAGTCGGCTGACGGTTCGCGCAAATGGTTGTTCGAACTGGACGACGGCAACCGCATCGAAAGCGTCTACATCCCCGAGGCGGAACGTGCCACCCTGTGTATTTCATCGCAGGTGGGTTGCGCGCTCAATTGCAGTTTCTGTTCGACCGCGCAGCAGGGTTTCAACCGTAATCTCGGCGCCGCGGAGATCATCGGCCAGCTGTGGACAGCTTCGCGCTTGCTGGCTGAAGATGACATGCTACCCGTGTCCAATGTGGTTTTCATGGGTATGGGCGAACCCCTGCTCAATTTCGATAACGTAATGGTCGCCGTATCGCTGATGCAGGATGATTTTTCCTACGCGCTGTCCAAACGGCGTGTCACGCTCAGTACAGCAGGTGTTGTGCCGGGGCTGAAGCGCCTGGCCGAGGAATCGGATATCTCGCTGGCGCTGTCGTTGCATGCACCGGATGATGAGCTGCGCAATAAACTGGTACCGCTCAATATCAAGTATCACATCGATGAAGTCCTGCAGGCATGCACGGACTACGTAGGTGAGGGCCGGCGTCGGGTCACCATAGAATACGTCATGCTGGATGGCGTCAATGACAGTGACCAGCACGCCCGTGCACTGGCCAGGCGCCTGCGCAAGGTGCCGTCCAAGGTCAACCTGATTCCGTTCAACCCGTTCCCGCACACGCGTTACCGGCGCAGCAGCGTGCAGCAGATTGAGCGTTTCAGAAATATTCTGCACAACGCGGGCATTGTTACGATAACCCGCAAGACGCGCGGCGAGGATATCGACGCGGCATGCGGTCAGCTGGCAGGAGACTTCGCAGACCGCACACGACGCCGCGAGCGAATGGCAATCGAAGTATCAGGGGATATATCGTAATGAAGAATCGGCTCATGATGGCGTGGATACTGGTGCTGCTGCTGACAGCCTGTACTACGACAGGATCAGACAGCCGCAGTGCCGGGGGGCGGCAGACACCCGCCAGTGTCAATACGCAGCTGGGTGTCGAATATATGCGCGAAGGCATGTACGAGTCTGCACTGGACAAACTGAAGAAAGCACTGCGGCAGGATCACTCCTATCAGCCGGCGCATTCTGCGATCGCTGTGCTCTACGAGCGCCTTGGCGAGAAAAAACTGGCAGAGAAGCACTACCGGAAAGCATTTTCCCTGAACCCGAAAGATTCTATTACGTTAAACAATTACGGCCAGTTTTTGTGTCGCAACGAGCGATATGACGAGGCCGGCCGGATGTTTGACACGGCACTGAAAGACCCGTTGTACGGTCAACCGGAAATCACCCTGACCAATGCAGGATTGTGCGCAGCCCGGCACTCAAGGCAGGACAGTGCAATCAAGTATTTCCGCAAGGCGCTGGGCATGAATCCGAAGTATCTGCCTGCACTGCGTGAAATGGCGCGTATCAGTTTTGCACGCAAGCACTGGCTGGGCGTGCGTGCTTACCTGCAGCGCTTGCAGGAACTTGGCCCTCTGACCCCGGAATTTTTATGGCTCGGTGTGCAAGCGGAAGATAAACTCGGTGACCGCGATGCGCTGTCCAGTTACGCCTTGTTGTTGAAAAACCGTTACCCCGAATCTGAAGAGGCCCAACTGCTGGTTGAATGGGAGCGTACGCACAGTGGTCGATGACAGCACGGAAAATGTTGCTGACAGCGCCCTGACAGCGATTGGAAAGCGTCTGGCAAAGGCGCGTGAGGATGCCGGTAAGGAGCTGCACGACGTGGCCACGGAATTGCATCTGCGGGTTGAAATCATTCAGGCGCTTGAGGCAGGCGATGAGGAAGCGTTGCCGGCTGCTGCTTTTGTTCGGGGTTACGTTCGTTCCTACGCACGCTATGTCGGACTGGATGATGTTGCGCTGGTTGCCGGCCTGCCGCAGGCGGTGGAGCATCGCCCGGTTCCCCGGCAGACTGCGCGCAAGCCTTACCGCGTGCCGTCTGTTCCGGTTGGGCGTGTAATGGTCTGGGGGCTTGTCCTGCTGGTACTGGTTGTACTGGTATTGTACGGCGCACCGGCACTGGAGCGCCTGTGGTCCGGTCGGGACAGTCAACCGGTAGACAATACGTTACAGCTTCCGTTGACAGACAGCCAGGCACCTGATGCAGGTGCATTGTCCTTGCCCGCAGAGGGTGGCAGCGAAGCATCAGCGTCAGCGGTAGACAATAGCATTGACGACAGCAGGTCCGGAGATGACAGCAGGTCCGGAACCATCGAACTTCCTCCGGCCTCGTTGAACGAGGCGGTTGCGACGACAGCGCCGGAGACTGAACAAGCGGCAGGGCCGGCAGAACTGACATTGCGTTTCAGCCAGGACAGTTGGGTGGAAATGACATCCAGGGAACGTAAACTGGTTGTCGGCACACAGCACGCGGGAACTGAACGTACCGTCAGGGCACAACCCCCGATCGATATCCTGCTCGGCAATGCCCCGGGGGTGGAGATGACGTGGCGTGGCAAACCCTTTGATATTACCCCGTACCAGCGTGGCAAGGTCGCGCGTATCAAACTGGAACACTGAATCATGTCGAACACCCTGCAAGCCATTCGCGGCATGAATGATATTTTGCCGGAGCAGACTCCGGCCTGGCAGTTTGTCGAGGATACCCTGCGCGCCGTCCTTGCATCCTACGGATACCGCGAGATTCGCATGCCGATCGTCGAGAAAACCGAACTCTTTAAACGTTCCATCGGTGAAGTCACAGATATTGTCGAGAAGGAAATGTATACCTTCGAGGACCGCAATGGCGACAGCCTGACGCTACGGCCTGAAGGAACGGCCAGCTGTGTGCGTGCCTGCATCCAGCACGGTCTGATCAATAACCAGGTGCAAAGACTCTGGTACGCCGGGCCAATGTTCCGCCACGAGCGTCCGCAGAAAGGACGCTACCGCCAGTTTCACCAGATCGGTGTCGAGGTATTTGGTCTGGAAGGGCCGGATATCGATGCGGAGCTGTTAATCATGACCGCGCGCTTCTGGAAGCGTCTCGGGCTGCATGACGTAACACTGCAACTGAATTCGCTCGGTACTGTAGAGGCGCGAACCCGCTTCAAGGCGGATCTCGTTGATTATTTGCAGGCACGTTACGATCAGCTCGATGATGACAGCCAGCGCCGTCTGCAAACCAATCCGCTGCGTATCCTCGACAGTAAAAATCCTGATGTCCAGGCATTGCTTGTTGATGCGCCGCAGTTGTCCGACTATATCGATGAAGCCTCAAGGATACACTTCGAGGCATTCCTGGCATTGCTCGATGCGGCCGGTGTGGTTTACGAAATCAACCCGAGACTGGTGCGTGGTCTGGATTACTATGGCCGCACAGTCTTCGAGTGGGTCACTGACCAGTTGGGTGCGCAGGGTACGGTATGCGCGGGCGGTCGCTATGACGCCCTGGTGGAATATCTGGGCGGACGTGCCACACCGGCGGTGGGTTTTGCCATGGGCCTTGAGCGGCTGATTGCGCTGCTGGAGAATCAGCAGGTGGATATTCCCGATGGCACGCCGCACCTCTATCTTGTCGCCATGGGTGATACGGCACAGCGTGAGGGGCTCTTGATTGCGGAACGCCTGCGCGACAGTCTGCCGTGGTTATGTGTGCAGACCCATTGTGGCGGTGGCAGTTTCAAGAGCCAGTTCAAAAAGGCTGATCGCAGCGGTGCGCGTTATGCACTGGTGATCGGCGAGGATGAGGTGGCACGTGGTGAAGCCGGGATCAAACCGTTGCGAGAGCGCAGCGAACAACAGGCAGTGAAGTTTGGTGACCTCGCCGGGTATTTTTCGCAATTGTTTGATCGCAGTATAAATTAACCTGAACAGGAGATGATCCGATGGACGTTCATGCGTCGGAAAAAGAACAAATCGAGAGCCTGAAAAAATGGTGGAAAGAGAATGGCAGCTCGCTGATTACCGGTGCACTGCTGGGGCTTTCACTGATTTTCGGTGGCAAGGCCTGGATGAACTGGAAAGACAACCAGGTGGAGAGTGCGTCAAACGGCTATGCCATGATGCAGTCTGCACTCAAGCAGAATGATGTTGAAATTGTACGTAACCAGGCCAACGAACTGATCAGTAATTATACCGGTTCCGGCTACGCAACACTGGCCGCGTTGATGCTTGCAAAGCTGGCGGTAGAGGACGGCGAGATGGGCGCTGCCCAGGGTCAGCTGGAATGGGCGCTGGATCACGCCAAAACAGCACAGGTTGAACATATTGCGCGCAGCCGGCTGGTGCGTGTACTGATTGGCGAAAAAGACTATGCGCAGGCCGGGACACGACTCTCGCAGGTTACCGATGCCGGGGCCTATGAGCCTGTTTATACAGAATTGCAGGGCGACCTCGCTTTTGCACAGGGCGACACGGAACGCGCCGCAGCGGCCTATCGTGATGCACTGGATGCACTGCCCGCAACGGCGCCAAACGTGGGCTACCTGCGGGTAAAATATGAAAACCTCGCTGGCGTGGATGCTGTTTCACAATGATGCGAGTTGCTGTTTCTGCTGTACTTGCGCTTGCCCTGCTGAGCGGTTGTTCGTGGTTCGGGGACAAGGACAACAGTGAGCCACCGGCCAAACTGAAGAAGTTTGATGCGCAGGTGAGCTTGCGCAGCCTGTGGAGTCATGACACCGGTGTGGGAACTGACGAGCAGCGGGTCAAGCTGGTTCCGGCGGTTTTTGGCGAGCGGGTTTACACAGTCGACCGCAAGGGACGTCTGTCAGTCTACCGGCTTGAAGATGGTAAATCTGTCTGGCACAAAAAGGCAGACGCACCGGTCTCGGCAGGTCCCGGCGTGGATGAAGGTCTCGTACTGATTGGTACAAGTGATGCGCGCGTACTGGCGTTCGATACGGAAAAGGGCGAGTTGTTATGGGCGGTCCCGGTTTCCAGTGAAGTGCTTTCGGTGCCACGGGTACACGAGGGTGTGGTTATCGTACAGACGGTCGATGGCAATCTGACCGGCCTGGATGCGGATACTGGAAAGCGCCTGTGGATCCATGACCGGACAGTGCCGGTACTGTCACTTCGTGGCACCAGTACGCCGCTGATCCAGGAGGGTCTGGTGCTGGCAGGGTTTGCCAGTGGCAAGATGGTGGCGCTGGATGTGCGTAGCGGCCGCCAGCTGTGGGAAGCGGCGATTGCTGTTCCAACAGGTCGCTCGGAATTGCAGCGTATGGTGGATCTCGATGCCGACCCGGTCGTGCGCGATGGCGTCCTCTACGTGGCGAGTTTCCAGGGACAGCTTGCGGCTGTCTCGCTGGAAAACGGACGCTTGCTCTGGAGTCGTGAAATGTCTGCCTATGCTGGCATCGCGGTCGATTTGCAGCAGGTCTACGTCAGCGATGAGCTGAGTCATGTGTGGGCACTGGATCGTCGTACCGGTGCGTCGCTGTGGAAGAACAGCGATCTCCAGCGCAGGTACCTGACTGCCCCGGTGGTTGTCGGTGGTTATGTGGCTGTGGGTGATTTTGAAGGCTATCTGCATCTGTTGTCCCGTATCGACGGTGCAATAGCCGGACGCGAGCGGGTTGATCGTGCCGGCATACTTGCACCACCGGTGGCCCTTGGCGACCGTTTGCTGGTACTGGGTGCCGGTGGCAAGCTGGTGATGTACCGGCTGTTGCCTGTCGAGTAGGTCGTATGCTGCCCGTTATCGCGCTGATCGGTCGTCCGAATGTCGGCAAGTCAACCCTGTTTAACCGGCTGACTCGCAGCAGGGATGCACTGGTGGCGGATTACCCGGGGCTGACACGCGACCGCCAGTACGGGAACGGCCGTATCGGGGACAGCCCGTACCTGGTGGTCGATACCGGTGGCCTGGTGGGTGATGAGCAGGGGCTGGACAGCCTGATGGCTGACCAGGTCTGGCAGGCAGTCGATGAAGCCGATGCAGTCATCCTGCTGCTGGATGCGCGTGACGGTATCAATCTCAGTGACGAACAGATTGCCGAACGATTGCGGCGCAGCGGCAAGCCTGCCTGGCTGGCGCTGAATAAATCGGATGGGCAGGATACCAACGCGATACTTGCCGATGCCTACACGCTGGGACTCGGTGAGCCTGCACCGATTGCTGCAACACAGGGTCACGGTGTTACCACACTGATCAACCGCGTGCTGGCAGAACTCCCGGCACACGAACAGACCGGGTCGGAAAAAAGGCAACACAAGGGCATTCGTATTGCCGTGGTGGGGCGCCCCAATGTGGGCAAATCAACCCTCACCAATCGCATGCTTGGCGAAGAGCGGGTGCTTGCCTATGATCAGCCAGGTACCACACGCGATAGTATCTACATAGATTTCGAACGTGATGGCGAGCCTTATACCCTGATCGACACGGCGGGTGTGCGTCGTCGCAGCAAGGTCAATGAAGTCATTGAGAAATTCAGCGTGATAAAGACGCTGCAGGCAATCAATGACGCTGACGTGGCACTACTGGTGCTGGATGCGCACGCAGGGGAAGTGACCGAGCAGGATGCAACGCTGGCCGGGCATATACTGGAAAGCGGTACAGCGGTTGTCGTTACCGTGAACAAGTGGGACGGGCTCGATGATGAGCGGCGCAACTGGTATCGCAACCAGCTGGATCGACGCCTGCCATTTCTTGGTTTTGCAGAACGTTATTTTATTTCCGCCCTGCATGGCAGTGGTGTGGGCGAACTATACGAGGCTGTGAAAACGGCGCACCGCTCGGCATCGATCAAGGTCAGTACGGCCGGGTTGACGCGCCTGCTGGAGCAGGCTGTTCATGATCACCAGCCACCACTGGTCCGGGGCAGGCGAATCAAGTTGCGCTATGCGCACCAGGGTGGACAATATCCACCGGTTATCGTGATACACGGCAACCAGACATCACGGTTGCCGCATACCTACAAGCGTTACCTGAATAATTATTTTCGTTCTGCGTTGAAGCTGGTGGGTACGCCGATACGGCTGGAGTTCAAGACCGGCGATAACCCGTACAAGGACAAGCGCAACAAGCTGACACCACGTCAGCAGCGTCAGCGCAAACGGATGTTGCGACACGTCAAGAAATAATAATCATGCACCTCAAACGGGATGGGTGGAAAAACATGAGAAGGAAAAGACAGGTTCAGGTCGGCTGGCTGGCGATGCTGGTGGTATTACTGCAGGCCTGTGCAGTAACGTCGCCCTATGATGAAGTCAGTGACCCGCTTGAAGGTATGAACCGTGTGGTCTACAACTTCAACGATACGCTGGATCGTAAACTGGTTAAACCGGTTGCAGAATACTACAGGGAATACATCCCGTCCCCGGTGCGTACCGGTGTCGGTAATTTCTTTGGAAATATCTACGAACCGATTGTTATCGTCAACGACCTGTTGCAGTGGAAACCGGAACAGGCGGCCAGTGACACGATGCGCTTCAGTTTTAATACTGTCTTCGGTCTTGTCGGGTTGATCGATGTGGCTACGCCCTGGGGGATGGAAGAACACCATGAAGACTTCGGTCAGACATTCGGTGTCTGGGGGTTTGGTGAGGGCTGGTATCTTGTATTGCCTTTCCTCGGCCCCAGCACGGTTCGTGATACGGCGGGTTTGCCACCCGCCTGGCTCATGGAGCCGGTGAATATAGAGACCAATGGCTGGGTGCAGTTAGGCTGGTATACTCTGTTTGCGATTAATAAACGCTCAGAGCTGCTTTCTGCAACGCGCGTGCTCGATGCCGGTTCACTGGATCCCTATTTGCAGGTCCGGACTGCGTACCGACAGAAACGCTGGTACGATATCTATGACGGTAATCCACCGGAGCCGGATTTCTTTGACGACGAACTGTTCAATGACTAGGTCGTTTCAGTAGGGTGTACGGCACTGACGGCCAGGATAGCGATGCATGGAGTGGTAATGTGCAACGGTTTGCCGCGTTTCTGGGTAAATCAGGATTACCCCGCCTGGTTGTTGAGCAGACAAAAGATCATGCGACGGTAGCCTTCACCGGTCCTTTTGAGGGGCGGGAGGTTGTCTGGCGCTGTGAGTTCGTGACGCTTGCTGCCGAGTTGCAGCGGTTGGTACAGGAAGGTTCGCCGCGTCCCGTGAGTCTGCGCAATTTTATCGAAATCAGTGCTCCGCGGGCGAGTGGCGTGCCGATTCGCGTCGGACTGGCGTTGCCACACATCGATTCAGCCGCTATCGACAAGATGATAGTCATGGTTCGGCGGTACAAAAATCTCAGGCGAGGCCGGCACGAATACGGTGCAGCCATACACCTGGGTTGAGAATCCTGCAGGCAACTAGTCTCTTACCGTTACCCCGCAACGCTCCAGATACACAAGTACAAGGTCGCGGTGTGTCTCGCCGCATTGCCTGAGAAGCTCCAGAAATATTTTTCGGTGTACGATGACGGGTTGCTGCGTGATACGGGTCTGTCCTGTCTGCGAAACCGGAGTCACAGGTTTTTGTGTGTCGTTAGCAAGTAAATCCGGCAGTCCCGTTTCCAGTGCTTCAGCGATACGTTCTATGTTGTCCAGGCCGATATTATGCTCGGCGCGCTCGACAGCGCCGATGTAACTGCGGTTGAGTCCGCTGAGTTCGGCGAGAACTTCCTGTGACCAGCCGCGCCGGGTGCGCATCAATCGCACCCGTTGCGCCAGCCGCTTCCTTGCATTGGCTTTCATGGGGAGCCATTACAAGGGAGTGCCGTAACATCGTCCACAGACGAAATAGGGCAAATTGCCGCATATCTACAACATTCTGTATTTTCCGTGAAGATGACAGCCTGGCAGGTGTGTCGTGTTGCGGGTTATACGCGGCAGCCGTTTCGCGTATGCAGCCCGGTAACTCGCGGCATTGTGGGTCCAGCAGGGTGGCGGGTGATGTGTCAAGGGCATGTGCCAGCTTTTGCAGGTTATCGACGCCGATACTGATTTGCCGTCGTTCTACCGCGCCGACATAGGTTCTGTGCAGGCCGCTGTGCTCGGCAAGTTGCTCCTGGCTCCAGCCGTACAGCTGGCGAAACAGGCGCAGATTCAGAGACAGTGTGTAACGGATATCAGTATCCGCTGCAGGGGCGTCAGGTTTTGGCTCGTGACACATTTCGCTTCAGTGGGCCGGTTGTTCCGGCAGGGGGTTCCGCAGCAGGTACACCGGGTCGATACGTGCATCGTTGAGGCTGACGCTCCAGTGCAGATGGGCGCCGGTGACGCGACCGGTTTTACCCACAGCGCCGATGATATCGCCGCGCCTGACAGACTGTCCGGGTTTGACATCAATGCGTGACAGGTGGCAGTACATGGTGACCAGCCCCTGCCCGTGATCGATGAACACGGTGTTGCCATTGAAAAAGAATTTACCGGTATCGATAACACGTCCGCTGGCCGGCGCCTTGACCGGTGTGCCCTCGGGGGCAGCCAGGTCGAGGCCGCTGTGTGGTTTTCTCGGCTGGTCATTGAAAAAGCGCCGCAAGCCAAAGGTGCTGCTCACCGGTCCCTTGACCGGCAAGACCAGTTGCAGGGTTTCCGGTGTCTGCGATGACCAGCTCGCCAGTGCCTTGCGGATACGCTGCTGTTCCTTGCCGATGCGTAGCATGTCGCGCTTTTCCGGATTGACCATGCGCTTGTTGCTGAGGGTAATGTACTGGCGTTCGTAGTCACGCGCGGTAACATTGAAAGAGATCCTCTGTACTTTGCCGGCTTTGTCTTTGACGGTAAGCGCATGTTTTCCGGGTTTTGTCTTTAGCGGCAACCCGACCACAGCGACGACAATATGCGGTTCCTTGCTGATAACCATGACCGGTTTGTTGTGATAAGTGACTTGCGGGGGGGTGTCATAACCCTTCAGGGGGATAACGACGATACCGCCGGGAACCGGGTGGCTTTCCGGGAGTTGCAGCGCCTGGGTGGGCGACAGGTACAGCAACAGGGCGGCCAGCAGGTAGCGTAAAGATTTTGTGCGGGCAGTTCTCATTCTGGCTCCGTGCTGGTTACCGTGCTGAAAATACGGCCCCGGGCCAGCCGGGTTTCCAGTTTATCTCCCGGTGAGACCTGGGAACCCTCCGTGATAACAGCGCCATTCGCGCCGTTCAGGGTGATAGAGTAGCCGCGTTGCAATGTCGCCAGCGGGCTGACGGTCTCCAGTGCGCGCGCTACAACAGTCAGTCGTTCCCGATATTTTGAAAGCTGTATATTTATACAGTATTCAAGCCGCTGTGCCAAGTCCCGGTTACGCGCGGCCATGGTTTCCAGCAGGCTCCCGGGATGGTGTTGTTTGAGTCGTGCCGATGCAGTCCGTAATCTCGCTCGTCGCTGTGTCAGTTGCTGCTGCATGGCGCGATTGAGCCGTTGCTCCAGTTCGTCCAGGCGTTGCATCTGCTGGTCGAGGTTGCGTCCCGGGTGCTGTTGCTGAAGGCGGCGGGTGATCCACTCGAGTTGCTCATGCTGTCGCTGCAGTCGTCGTGTGACCTGTTGTTTGAGGCGGCTGGCAAGCTGGCGCAGTCGTGTGTCCAGTTCTTCCCTGTCCGGGCTGAGCCGTTCAGCCGCTGCCGACGGTGTCGCGGCACGCGCATCAGCCACAAAATCGGTAATCACCACATCGACTTCGTGGCCAACAGCCGAAACCACAGGCAGGGAGCATGCCGCGACCGCGCGCGCGACCTTTTCCTCATTGAAAGGCCAGAGGTCTTCCAGTGAGCCGCCGCCGCGGGTCAGCAGCAGTACATCGCAATCCGCGCGCTTGTCGGCGGTACGCAAGGCCGCCACAAGGTCTTCTGCCGCACCTTCTCCCTGAACACGGGTGGGGTAAATCACCACCGGGATGCCCGGGAAGCGACGTTTGAGGACGGTCAGTACATCACGGATGGCAGCTCCGCTCGGTGAGGTGATAACGCCAATGCAGTGCGGCAGGTCGGGCAGCGGCTGTTTGGCGGCTTCATCGAACAGGCCCTCGTTGTACAGTTTTGTTTTCAGCTGCTCGAAGGCGCGGCGCAGGGCGCCATCCCCCGCTTCTTCCATCTGGTCGACAATCAGCTGGTAGTTGCCGCGTGCCTCGTACAGGCTGACCTGGGCGCGGATCAGTACCTGGGTGCCGTTTTCGGGGGTAAATCGCAGCCGCAGGGCGCGGTTGCGGAACAGCGCACAGCTGACCTGGGCGCGGGCATCCTTGAGTGTGAAGTAGAGGTGGCCGGAGGCCGGGCGGGCGAGATTGGAGATTTCACCTTCCACCCACAGGCGGCCCAGGCCGGTTTCGAGCAGCGCCCGGGCTTCGCGGTTGAGGCGGGTAACAGTGAAGATGTCGCGGGTCGGGCCTGTCATTGGGGTATTCTAGCGCATCTGTCCGGGTTTTCCGGTGACAGACAAGGATTTATCCGGTTTACCCGGCGGCCGCCGGAACCTATAATTGATGGCTTCACTTCCGACCCCGACCACGGTGCCTGCATGCTGCGTATTACCGAACACGCCCTGACTTTCGACGATGTCCTGCTGTTACCCGCGCATTCTTCGGTAATGCCCAGGGATGTTAGCCTGAAAACGCGCCTGACGCGTGATATAGAACTGAATCTTCCGTTGATTTCGGCGGCCATGGATACCGTCACCGAGGCGCGGCTGGCGATTGCCATGGCGCAGGAAGGCGGTATCGGTATCGTACACAAGAATATGACCATCGCGCAGCAGGCCGAGCAGGTGCGGCGGGTGAAGAAATACGAAAGCGGCGTCATCCAGGATCCGATCACGGTGGCGCCCGACGCCAGTATCCGCGAGGTGCTGGAACTGACCCGGCAGCATGGCATTTCCGGTGTGCCGGTGGTGGAGGGGGACAAGCTGGTCGGTATTATCACTAACCGTGATACCCGTTTCGAAACCCGCTTCGACGCACCGGTGTCATCGGTGATGACCGGTGGCGACAAGCTGGTAACCGTCAAGGAAGGCGCCGAGCGCGATGAAGTGATACGCCTGCTGCACCAGTACCGTATCGAAAAGGTACTGGTGGTGGACGACGCCTTCCGCCTGCGTGGCCTGATCACTGTGAAAGATATCCAGAAAGCCAGCGACAAGCCTGATGCCTGCAAGGACGACCAGGGCCGGTTGCGTGTCGGCGCGGCGGTGGGTGTCGGCGAGGGTACGGACGAACGTGTTGACGCACTGGTGAACGCCGGTGTGGACGTGGTGGTGGTCGATACCGCACATGGCCATTCGCAGGGTGTACTCGACCGGGTCAGCTGGGTGCGCAAGCACTACCCTGATTTGCAGGTGATTGGTGGCAATATCGCGACGGCAGCCGCTGCACGCGCGCTGGTGGATGCCGGGGCGGATGCCGTCAAGATTGGCATAGGTCCGGGCTCGATCTGTACCACGCGTATTGTGGCCGGCGTTGGTGTGCCGCAGATCACTGCGGTGGCCAATGTGGCGCATGAACTGAAAGACAGCGGCATTCCGCTGATCGCCGATGGCGGTATCCGCTTTTCCGGTGATATGGCCAAGGCGATAGTCGCCGGGGCCTGGTCGATCATGGTCGGTAGTATGTTTGCCGGTACCGAGGAAGCGCCGGGCGAGGTCGAACTGTTTCAGGGGCGTTCCTACAAGTCCTACCGTGGCATGGGGTCACTGGGCGCGATGGCATCGCAAACCGGTTCCAGTGACCGTTACTTCCAGGAAGGCAGCGAAACCGACAAGCTGGTACCGGAAGGTATCGAGGGCCGTGTTCCCTACAAGGGTCCGTTGCAGCCAGTGATCCACCAGCTGATGGGTGGCTTGCGTTCCAGTATGGGTTATACCGGCTGTGCCTCTATCGAAGACATGCGCACCAGACCGGAGTTCGTTCGTGTGACCAGCGCGGGCATGGCCGAGAGTCATGTGCACGATGTGCAGATCACCAAGGAAGCGCCCAACTACCGCTCCTGAGCCATTTCCGCGGCTGTGTACCGCAACCAATATGGAACCCTGACTGTGTCTCAACACGATATCCATTCGCACCGCATTCTGATCCTCGATTTCGGTTCCCAGTACACCCAGCTGATTGCGCGCCGTGTGCGCGAGATCGGTGTGTACTGCGAAATTCACCCCTGGGACATGGAAGAAAAGAACCTGCGCATCTTCCACCCGCACGGCATCATTCTTTCCGGCGGACCGGAAACTGTCACCGAAGGTGAAGCGCCTGCCGCACCCGCGCTGGTGTTCGAACTGGGCGTGCCGGTACTGGGCATCTGCTACGGCATGCAGACCATGGCGGCACAGCTGGGCGGCAAGGTCGAGAACGCGGACCACCACGAGTACGGTTATGCGCAGGTGCGCGCACGTGGTCACACCCGCCTGCTGACCGATATCGAAGACCATACCAGTGATGAAGGTTACGGCCTGCTGGACGTGTGGATGAGCCACGGCGACCGGGTGGTTGAATTGCCGCCAGGTTTCAAGCTGATGGCGAGTACCGATTCTGCGCCGATCGCCGGCATGGCTGACGATGAGCGGGGGTTCTACGGCGTGCAGTTCCACCCGGAAGTGACGCATACCCGTCAGGGTGAGCGTATCCTGCAGCGTTTTATTGTCGATATTTGCGGTTGTGAAGCCTTGTGGACGCCGGGCAATATTGTCGAGGAAAGCATCAAGGTGGTGCGTGAACAGGTCGGTGAGGAAGAAGTCTTGCTGGGACTATCCGGCGGCGTGGATTCCTCGGTGGTTGCGGCGCTGCTGCACAAGGCCATTGGCGACCAGCTGACCTGCGTGTTTGTTGATACCGGCCTGTTGCGTCATCACGAAGGTGACCAGGTGATGGCGACCTTTGCCGAACACATGGGCGTGCGTGTTATCCGTGTCGATGCGGAACAGCGTTTTCTCGATGCGCTGGGTAGCGAATCCGACCCGGAGAAAAAACGCAAGATCATCGGCAACCTGTTCGTCGAGGTGTTCGAGGAAGAAGCCAATAAACTGGCGAATGCCCAGTGGCTGGCGCAGGGCACCATCTACCCGGACGTCATCGAGTCGGCCGGCGCCAAAACCGGCAAGGCACACCTGATCAAGTCGCACCACAACGTCGGTGGCTTGCCCGAACACATGAAACTCAAGTTGCTCGAACCCCTGCGTGAACTGTTCAAGGACGAAGTGCGCAAACTGGGTGTGGAACTGGGCCTGCCCTACGACATGGTGTATCGCCATCCCTTCCCGGGGCCGGGGCTGGGCGTGCGTATTCTGGGTGAAGTGAAAAAGGAATACGCCGACATCCTGCGCCTGGCTGACCATATCTTTATCGAGGAACTGCGCAAGCAGGACCTGTATGACAAGACCAGCCAGGCATTTGCCGTATTCCTGCCGGTCAAGTCGGTGGGGGTAACCGGTGACGGTCGCCGCTATGATTATGTTGTAGCCTTGCGCGCTGTTGAAACCATCGACTTCATGACGGCACGCTGGGCACACCTGCCGTATGAATTTCTCGATCATGTGTCACGTCGTATTATTAACGAGATTTCCGGTATCTCGCGCGTGACTTACGATATCTCCGGCAAGCCGCCGGCGACTATCGAGTGGGAGTGACAGGCAATCTCAGGCAATGACTGGCACTGGCT
>NZ_JBTTIO010000061.1:0-31409 GCF_058323355.1 Thiogranum sp. | reverse complement strand
CCACCTCGCAGAGACTATCGAAGCCATGGGGCTGCGTTACGTAGTAGTAACCTCGGTAGACCGCGACGACCTGCGTGACGGTGGCGCAGCGCATTTTGTGGACTGTATCCGATCTATTCGCGAACGCAATCCCGATACCCGTATCGAAATCCTGGTGCCGGACTTCCGTGGCCGGATGGAGCGTGCGCTGGATATTCTTCGCCAGGCGCCGCCGGATGTGTTCAACCATAATCTGGAAACCGTGCCGCGCCTGTACAAAAAAGCCCGTCCTGGTTCCGATTACCTATGGTCGCTGACATTACTGAAAAACTTTACACAGGAACACTCCGGTGTACCGACCAAGTCCGGCCTGATGCTGGGGCTGGGTGAAACACTCGAGGAAGTCGAGCAGGTCATGCGCGATATGCGCGCGCATGACGTCAACATGCTCACGCTCGGACAGTACCTGCAACCCAGCAAGCACCATCTTCCGGTCGATCGTTATGTTCATCCCGACGAATTCGAGCGCTTGCGTGAGATCGGCGAGGCCCTGGGCTTCAGTCAGGTGGCCAGTGGCCCGATGGTGCGTTCCTCATACCACGCCGACCAGCAGGCGGCCGGGGTGCTCTGAAGCCTGTACGCTGGTATGTAACATGAGTCACCAGGAAACACGTTTTGGTGGATGAAGCCGGCTTTGATGCGCTGTTCAGGTCTGAGGCCGCCCTGCGTAGTCGTTTTGAACAGGGGCTGGAGCGGTTGCTGGACTGCGGCGGGATGAACCTGTTTATTCTGGTGGCCGCCAATGCAGGTTTTGATGAACGCTTGTGGAAAACACTGGAGCCGGCGTTGTGCGCGCAATACAACACCTTGTTGACCCATCTTCAGGGGGCGCTGACGCAGGGTCAGCGTATCGATGAAGCCGATGACGACTTGCTGGTGTTTCTGAAAATGAGCCGTATCGGAATGAAGGCCCTGAAGCTGACCGAACAGCGTAATACAGGTCCGTGGGAAGTGCAGTTCAACCAGTTACGTTCTTTCCGCCCGTTGCGTAACAGCCAGCATCCCATGACATCCATTCGCGCAGCGTTCGATAGTGCGGCTTTCAATTTCAACAAGCCGTTCATGCAGCAAGAAGTTATCGCATCCGGCGACCTGCTGGGCCGTCACATCGATCTGTACTACAACAAGTACCCGTTTGTGGATCTGCACAGTCTGCTGGTTCCGGATCGTGAGCAGTGCCTGCCGCAATACCTGTTTGAAGACATGCATCATTATGTCTGGGAGCTGGTTGAACACTTGTCCCTGTCCATGCCCGGTATTCGCATCGGGTATAATGCGCTCGGTGCTTTTGCTTCAGTGAATCACCTGCATTTGCAGCTGTTTGTGCGCGAGCAGCCACTGCCGGTTGAGGACTTGCAATGGTTTCATAACGGGGGGGCACGGCACTACCCGGTGGAGTGCCGGGTATTCGATGAACCACGGGCTGCGTGGCAGCAGCTCGCCGGTCTGCACGATAGAGACGAAGCCTACAATCTGCTCTATGCACCCGGTCGCCTGTACTGCATGCCGCGTCGCATGCAGGGTGAATTCGAACTGCCTGGCTGGTCTAACGGATTTTCATGGTACGAACTGTGTGGCGGGATGATCACGTTTAACCATGAAGACTGGGCGGCCCTGGATGACGTGCGTATTGCTACTGATCTGGCACGTGCAAGGCAATGAGTTAACGGTATTGTTCACGCAGTCACCGGTCACTTCCGGGACAGGGTAATGGCCGTCGCATATTTCAGGTTCTATGAGGAACTCAACGACTTTCTGCGCACTGACCCCAAAGCCCAGGTCAGGGAGGTGCTGGAGCGCCTCGACCTGTACCGGCTTGCAAAACCGTTTACCCGTTGTACACGCTGTAACGGTGTTCTCGTGACTGTTTCGAAATCCGCTGTCGACGACCTGTTGCAACCTAAAACGCGCCAGTACTATGAAGTTTTCCGGCAATGCCCTGACTGTCAGCAGGTCTACTGGCAGGGCAGTCACCATGCACGCGCCCTCAGCCTGGTCGAGGAATTTCTGGAGCCGTCACGGGAAAATACGGATAATGCGTCGTCATGAATGAAGCAGCCAACCCCGCACCCATGCTGACAGTCGTGATCGATGGTCAGCCCCATCTGGAATATAACCGGAACAAGCCGTTACCCGAACACCAGTTAGCCTGTCTGGATCGTATGGACCGGAAAATGGACCAGGGCATTGTGCTCGGTGGCGAAACCCTTGAAAGCCCGGATCGTACACAGCGGGCACAGTTCGTGGCGCTGCACCTGCTGGAAGCCATGCAGGCAGGTGACGAGGCCCTGATTGCGGCATCCTGTGCCTATCTTGCCAATCGTCTGCCGGATCTGCACCAGGTCAAGGCCCGCCTGGCGGGTGGTGCCGTTTCAGCAGAGCTGGTGTTCGACGAGCCCTACACCAAAGAGGTTGCGGTGAATTTCTCGCCGCGCCTGTCCTGAGCAGGGGCGTGACGATGCAGTGTGTCGTTTACAAAAGTCTCCGGCAGTTTGATTACTACCTGTTTGTCAAAAAAGATGAGGGTCTGGGACGGGTGCCGGATGCACTGAAGACCCTGCTGGGGAGTCTTGAAGTGATTACCGAAGTGGAACTGCATGACCGACGCAGGCTGGCGCAGGCCGATGTTGTCGAAGTCATGGCGCAGATCGAGGCGGAAGGGTATTACCTGCAGATGCCGCCGCGCCAGGGTCTGGATCCGGGAGTATCCTGACCGGTTGCCGGGTTGTGTCCCTAGGGTTTTGCGGAACCGGTTTTGTCTTTGAAGGGCGCGGCAACGGAAGCAGGCAGTTCAACTTCACCCTTACGATTGCGCTCTTCGAGTTGTGCAATGAGGCTATCGAGGCCTTCGCGGCGGATTGTTTCGCCGAAGCTGGTGCGGTAGGTAATGGCCAGACTGATGCCTTCGATACGAATGTCATAAATCTTCCATTTCCCGTCCTTGAGGTAAACCTGGTACTGCACATCCACGGTTCTGCCCTTGTCAATCTCGATGGTTGCGCGCACGGAGGCCTTGCGGTCGCCGGGCTTGTAGCGTGAGGGCTGGTAATGGATATTGTCCTTGCGATCAATAATATCATCGACATAGCTTGTCATTGCGGTGACATAGGAGCGGATCAGCAGGGTCCTGATTTCTTCTATGAGACGCTGACGCTGGCTGTCGCTGGCGTTACGCCAGTATTTACCAATCACCAGGCGGGCAATACGTGGAAAATCAATGTGCGGCGCGATCAATTCATCACTGATGCTGTAGGCGATGGCGTCATCCTGCTTGATCCGGTCACGGTTCTCTTCCAGGCGATGAATCAGCTTGTCGATCGTATCGGCGATAACCGGCTGAGGGTCGTTGTCTGTCTCGGTGTCAGGTATAGCCTGTGCAAGCGTGGCCGTGCCAGCCAGTAGCAGAGTGGTTAAAAGCATCCATGTGCTGTACAGCGTTGTTTTCATTGTACGCATTGTACGTTTCCCGTCAGGCGTAACAAAGCCTTTATTTTTTGTCATTGAATGTTGAATCTTGCCCATACAGGACAATGATCCGACGGTTTTTTCATGCTGCGAATATCATATGATATGCCTGCATCCGTAGAATGTTCCATCAGCGGACGGGTTGCCATCACCAGGTCGATACGCAGTCCACGCTTCGGGTCACGCTCGAACCCCCGGCTGCGGTAGTCAAACCAGCTGAATTTATCGGTAACGTCCGGGTAATGATGGCGAAATGTATCAGTCAGGCCCCAGTCGGCAATTTTTTGCAGCCATTCGCGTTCTTCCGGCAGAAAGCTGCATTTACCGGTTTTCAGCCAGCGTTTGGCGTTATCAGCGCCGATACCGATATCCTGGTCGAGTGGAGCCACATTCATGTCGCCCATCACCACGACCGGTTGTTGCGGGTCGTACCTGGATTGCAGAAGTTCCAGCAGATCACGGTAGAACTTCTCCTTGGCCGGAAACTTGGTTTCGTGGTCGCGACTTTCACCCTGTGGGAAATAGCCGTTTATAACACTCAGCGTGCGACCATCGTCGAGGGCGAAGTCGGCACTGATCAGGCGTCGCTGGTCGTCATCACCGTCATGTGGAAAACCCTTGCGCACGGCCAGCGGTGGCTGTTTTGACAGGATGGCAACGCCGTAGTGGGTTTTTTGTCCATGAAATGTCGCGTGATAGCCAAGGTCCTCGATCATCGACAGCGGGAAATCCTCATCCTGGACTTTGGTTTCCTGTATGCCAATGATGTCGGGCGAGTGATCATCAATCAGTTTCTCCAGCTGGTGCTGGCGCATGCGGATGCTGTTGGTGTTGAAGGAGGCAAGTTTCATTGGCGTGGTATTTTCAGGGGAATCCGGTGCATTCTACTGGGCTGCCCGCGCCCGGGCAATGTGTCGTGGCGCTATGCTTGCCCGGCGCGTTACAATCCATGCACCCGATCAGATATTAACTAACAGGATATCCGTTTATATGAGCAGTGTAGTGGCCGACCCTTCCACCCCTGAAGCCCCTTCCCGGGTGCATGATGCATTTGAGTGGGTTCGCAGTGAGCGTATCGAATCCCTGAACCTGGTGGTTGAGGAATACCGGCACCGGCTCACCGGTGCGGCGCATTACCACCTTGCGGCTGATACGCCCGAGAATGTTTTCCTGGTGGCGCTGCGCACAGTGCCGATGGACTCGACCGGTGTGGCGCATATCCTTGAACATACGGCGCTGTGCGGGAGCAAACATTACCCGGTGCGTGATCCTTTCTTCATGATGATCCGCCGTTCACTGAATACTTTTATGAACGCGTTTACCAGCAGCGACTGGACGGCCTATCCTTTCGCCAGCCAGAATCGCAGGGACTTTTACAACCTGATGGACGTGTACCTGGATGCAGTGTTCTTCTCGAGCCTGCATAAACTGGATTTTGCCCAGGAAGGCCATCGCGTTGAATTTTCCGAACCGGAAAACCCTGAAACCGACCTTGTGTTCAAGGGTGTTGTATTCAACGAAATGAAAGGTGCCATGAGTTCACCGGCCAGCACGCTGTGGCAAACCCTGACCCGATATCTGTTCCCGACCACGACCTATCATTACAACAGTGGTGGTGATCCGGAATGTATACCCGATCTGGGCTATGAAGAACTCAAGGCCTTCTATTGCACCCACTATCATCCATCGAATGCTGTATTTATGACGTTCGGGGATATCCCGGTGTTTGAGCACCATGCGCGCATTCACGACAGGGCGCTGTCGCAATTCGAGCGCCTCGATGTGCACATTGAGGTCGGGGACGAGAAACGCTATCACGCGCCTGTCTACGTGCAGGAGAGCTACGCCTTTGATGAGCCCGGCGAGGTGGGTGACAAGACTCACCTGGTAATGGGCTGGTTGCTGGGCCCCGGCATCAACCTGAAGGAGCAGCTGGAAGCGCAGCTGCTTGAAGGGGTGTTGCTGGACGACAGCGCATCACCTCTGCGCCGTGCGCTGGAGACAACCGACCTCGGCAGTGCGCCGTCACCGTTGTGCGGCCTGGAAGCCAGCAACCGTGAAATGAGTTTTGTCTGCGGGCTGGAAGGTAGTCGACCGGAGCATACACATGCAATGGAGAAACTGGTACTGGATGTGTTGCAGGAAGTTGCTGACAAGGGTATTGAGAGGTCGCGTATCGAAGCCGTGTTGCACCAACTGGAATTGAGCCAGCGTGAAATATCCGGCGATGGCTACCCCTACGGGCTGCAACTGATCCTGGAAGGCCTGTCCTGTGCGACGCATCGCGGCGACCCCGTGGCATTACTGAACCTCGACCCTGTGCTCGAGGAATTGCGCGGGCTGATACAGGATCCCGACTATATTCCGCGGCTGGTTCGTACACTGCTGCTGGAAAATATGCACCGGGTGCATATTACCCTGGTGCCGGATACCGAATTGTCTGCCCGGCGTGACGCGGCTGAAGCCGCACGCCTTGCGCACATGAAGGCGCAGATGGACGAGGCGCAGGTGACGGCGGTGATCGAGCAGACAAAGGCGCTGGCCGAACGCCAGGCACGGCAGGATGATCCCTCGGTTTTGCCAAAGGTCGGGCTGGAGGATATCCCTGAAGCAATGCACATTGCCTCGGGGGAAAGGGAAGAGGTTTCCGGGTTGCCCGTCAGCTTTTACCCGCAAGGCACAAATGGACTGGTGTACCAGCAGGTGGTGGCCGACCTTCCGCAGCTGGGCGACGAGCTGCTGGACACATTCCCCTGTTACAGTTACATCCTCGCCCAGCTGGGTTGTGGTGGCCGTGATTATCTGGAAACACAAGTACTGCAAACCAGCGTGTCGGGTGGCGTTCACGCCAGCAGCAGCATGCGTGCTGATGTGGAAGACGAACAGTCTCTGAAAGGGTTCTTTGTCCTGTCAGGCAAGGCGTTGGCGCGCAATCATGCGGCGCTCGGCAAGTTGATGCGCGATACGCTGGAATCGCCGCGTTTTGATGAATATGACCGCATCCGCGAGCTGGTGGCCCAACAGCGGGCACAGCGCGAGCAGAGCGTGACCGGTAACGGCCACGGGCTTGCCATGCTGGCAGCGGCGTCCGGGATGAGTCCCGGCGCGGCACTGTCACATCGCCTGCGTGGCCTGGCTGGAATCCGCGCCCTGAAAGTACTGGATGATTCTTTTGATGATCCCGAGCAGGTGAAAAACTTTGCCGGCCGCCTCGCCGCGCTACACGAGAGTGTGCGTAGTGCGCCACGACAGTTCCTGTTGATCAGTGAAGCGGAACGGCGTGCGCAACTCCGCGAGGAACTGGAGCAGGCCTGGTTGCCGGGTCAGCCGGGTGGCAGTGATTTTATCCCGTTTGCAGCGGATCGTGTCGATACCCGCGTGCGGGAGGCATGGGTGGCTAACACCCAGGTTAATTTCTGCGCCAAGGCATACAAGACGGTTCCTGCCTGGCACCCTGATGCAGCAGCGCTCACCGTGCTGGCCGGTTTCCTGCGTAATGGCTATCTGCACCGGGCAATCCGCGAGCAGGGTGGGGCCTATGGCGGTGGCGCGAGCCACGATACTGACAATGCTGCATTCCGTTTCTTCTCCTACCGCGATCCACGGCTCGGCGAGACACTGGATGACTTCGACAGGGCTATCGACTGGCTGCTGAGTGAAAAGCACGAATGGCGTTTGCTGGAGGAGGCCATACTGGGCGTGATCAGCAGTATCGACAAGCCGGCCTCCCCGGCAGGCGAGGCGCGCGATGCCTTCTTCAGTGCATTGCATGGGCGTACACCGGAGCGACGCCAGGCCATACGTAAACGTATACTGGCTGTTACCCTGGATGATCTCAGGCGTGTCGGTGAAACCTATCTGAGACCTGAACAGGCAAGTGTCGCTGTTGTGACCAGTCAGGCAAGTGAGGACGATTGCAGGGCGCTGGGCCTCGATATCCAGCTGTTGTGAACCTGTGACAGCCGTGCCGCCGGACAGGCCCATGCCGCCCCGTGAGTATTACCAGACTGCACTGGCCACGCAGAAATTCAGGGCGGACATAAACCAGGCGCAGGTGGTGGAGCATTTGCAGGCGCTGTATGAACGGCTGCTTGTGCCACCGGCTGCCCCCGGTTTCTGGGATCGGCTGGCCGGGCGTTGCCCGGTACCGGTTCGCGGTGTGTATTTGTGGGGCGGTCCCGGGCGTGGCAAGACCTGGTTGATGGATGCTTTCTTCGACAGTTTGCCTTTTACGCACAAGCGCCGTGTTCACTTCCACCGCTTCATGCTGGAAATTCACAAGACGCTGGATATGTTGCCGAAAACACCGGACCCGCTATTGATTGTGGCGGACCGCCTGGCAGCACGCTCACGCCTGTTGTGTATTGATGAGTTTCATGTGACGGATGTGGCCGACGCCATGTTGCTTGCAGGTTTGCTCGAAGCGTTGTTTGAACGTCAGGTTACACTGGTGGCTACATCCAATACAGCACCCCGTATGCTTTATCATGAAGGTCTGCAGCGATCACGCTTTGTTCCGGCGATTGAGTTGATCGAGCAGCATACGGAAATTCTGGCCATGGAGGGTGGTGAGGATTATCGCCTTGCCCTGTTGCAGCAGAGCGGCACCAGCCTTGTGGGTGAAGGTGAAGTTCAGGCGCATACCTGGCTTGCCGAACATTTCGATGCGCTTGCCGGTGATGCGTCAACAGAGGGTGGCCCGCTGGAGCTGGCGGGACGCGAATTGCAAACGACAGCTGTGTCTGATGGAATTGTCTGGTTCACATTTGATGCGCTGTGCCAGCAATACCGGTCGGCACGTGACTATCTTGAACTGGCGTGCGAATTTCATACACTGTTGCTGGAAGCCGTGCCAGTGATGACAGCTGAAATGGACGAGGGTGCCCGGCGTTTTATTCACCTGGTCGATGCGCTTTACGATCACGGGGTGAAGCTTGTATTGACGGCAGATGCACTGCCAAACCAGTTGTATACGGGCCGACAGCTTGCCCGGCCGTTCCAGCGTACGGCCAGTCGGTTAATTGAAATGGCCAGTGAGAATTATCTGTCGCGGCCACATCGACCGGACTAGGAACCTGTCGGTACGCAGAGGAGTGTTGCATGCTATACCGTTGTGTTCGGAATTATCTTGTGCTGCTGTTGTTTGTGCTCACATCTGCGCAAGTGAATGCTGAAGATGATGACCCTGTGGTCAAAGGGCATGTGGCGCGTGCCGCGTTTACGAGCCGCATCGAGAATCGTGAGCCGGTTGACCGTGTGCTGGTGCTGAACCCGCCGGTGACGGAAGTGTACTTTTTCACGGACTTGCGAAATCTCAAGGGGCATACCGTTACGCATCGCTGGGAGTACCAGGGCAGGGCTGTCTCAAATGTTCCGTTTGTCGTGAAGGGTGATCGCTGGCGCGTCTTTTCGAAGAAGGTATTTCCGGCAGACAGCTATGGCGAATGGTCGGTGACAGTGCTGGATGACAGTGGCTGGCCCTTGTACATTGAATTGTTTCGCTATGAACCTGTCGATAGCGGGGATTTCCTCAGCCGTAAAACACCGGCAGACCCGGTAACGACCAGCCTGTCTTCAGAATAGTGCTTCGCCAGCAGTTTCTGCAGGCGTTACAGTTTCAGGGGGCGTCACAGCGGTGGTCAGGCCAACAGTTGGCTCGACCTTGTCCGGCACAACAGCACCTGTCTGTAATGTTTCACGGTCGTTACGAATGTCCTGTTGAAGCATGCGTTCAGCGAAACGTTTCGCCGCTTCCGTCCGCAGTCGGTTTTCCTCAACTTCAATGGCCTCGGGTGAAATGGCGCTGTTGCGTTGTACGACACCTTGCCGGCTTGTTTCGCCGGGCACAGCGGCAGGTGTGGCTGCGGGTAGCGCCTTGCGTGCGACAGGTGCTGCCGCCGGAGGCGTGGTGTTGGCTGTTTTCGGTGCAGGGGCGGTCTGCGTGACGGTTGTGGCCGGCTCGCCCGGACTGCTCCAGAACAGATAGGCTGACAGCCCTGTTCCGACAATGGCGCCCACGAACAATGCGGCGACCAGCAGGTTCCGGCGCGGCTCGCCAAAGGGTGCGCTGGCAGTGTCTCTCTCCCGTTCGGCGCTGGCGGGCGGGGTTGTCGGCAGTGTCAGTCTGGCCGGCTTTGCGACAGGTGCCGGGCTGGCTGATACGTCTGTTTCAGCGCGCGCCGTTACCGGTGCCGGGCGCTTCTTGCGGCGTTTTGTTTTTTTCTCAAGCCCAAGCAGGCGGATCAGCTGTTCGGGTGGCAGCTCCATCGAAGGGTGCAGCGGATTGAAATTCATCTGCCTGCCGGTAGAGGCCGGGTTGTCCGTTCCCCTTCGCGACATACGCTGCGCCTGTCCGGGATCGGCAATCGTGGTGTTCATGATGCGACCTTTTTTCGGTTCGCGAACGGGCGGGTGCAGGTTGCTGATCCGGTTGGCAAGGCGTCGGGCCTGGACAGCTTCCGCGCGCAGTGTGGCCATTTGTCTTTCAGCCTGTTCGCGTTGTTGGCGTGCCTTGCGTTGGTCATGGTTCTGATTCCCGGTTTGTTCGCTAAGGCCGGTATAACGCTGGGCCCTGCGCCTGATCCTGTCAGCGTGCTGGCGGCATGCCGGTGCGGCGGGTGGCGTGGGCGCCACCGCTTTCACCGGTTGCTGTTTTTTCCAGATAGCCATTGCCGTGTAACCTTTTACTCAACCGTTGGTAGCGTCAGACAAGCTGGTTTATTGAGGTTTTCCGCCAGTTTGCACCCTGAATCCGGTTTTAAACCGGAACCTTGTCACAATGTGCGCCAATGCCCGCCGGTCGAGAGGCTGCGTGGCGCGTCGGCAAAACGGCTACAATAGGGTAAACAGGAAAAAATCGGCTCGTGGAGGGGGCTTCTGCGGAGACGGGATATGCGCAGTTTTATACGCCACCCATCCGATATTCCTATTGAATATCAGATGGATAATGACGGTTCAGGCGCCAGCCAGGAATGTTTGCACGATATTGGTCATGGCGGCCTGTCATTTTCTTCCTCTCGCGAGTTACCCGTGGGTGCTCCCATTACTGTGCGGATTTCGCACCTGCAGCCGGCTTTCGAAGTGATGGGGCGGGTCGCGTGGTGCCGTCGGGATGGTGGTAAATTCACCGTGGGCGTGTCGTTTTTCCAGGCCGGTGACCGTTTCCGTGTACGTATGGTGGAGCAGATTTGTCATATCGAACACTACAAATCCGAGGTCCTGGCAGCTGAAGGCCGCGCTATAAGTGGTGAACAGGCGGCGTGTGAATGGATTGATCGTTACGCGGGGGAATTTCCCTTGCTGGACGACGATGACAAGACCTGAGTTGTCGGGATACGCGTTACAACGCTACACTGGCGGCCGTGGCGTGCTCTGAACAATAACGACAAGCAGGTGTATTACGATGAATATACATGGAAAACCGGGGATTCTTGCAGTTGTTGCATGGTTGCTGGCCGCGCCAGTATGGATGACCGCCCATGCCGGCAGCTGGCTGGAAGTCAGGGTGGTCGACAAACAGTCGGGCTCACCTGTGGGGCAGGTGGCTGTGTGTCTTGGCACGGCAGCCCGGCCGGACCAGTTTGGTGCCCGGCGTACGGCCGCAGACGGGGTAGTACGGTTTGAAGACCTGCCACTGAACAGCATGATGCTTACCGCATCGCAGCGTGGTTACCGGGGTAAACAGCAGAAGGTCGAACCTTTACCCGGCAACCGGGTTATTGTGCTGAGTCTGGCGCCGGGGGGTGGCGGGCCGGTCTGTCATGCCGCTGCAACCAGGGTGCAGCCACAGACGGCAAGTGAGCTTGAGATCACCGATGTCCGGGTTACTGCAGATAATGCATCAACATCCGGTGCCGGGGTTATTGTGAAAGTTACCGCGTCAGGTGAAGCAAATCAGCTGCGGATCGCAGAGTCAGCAGATTTTACCGGTGCCGGGTGGAAGGACCTGAAGCCGCAGAATCGCTATACGCTGAGCCCCGGCAAAGGTGTAAAGCAGTTATATGTTCAGGTGCGTCGTCGGGTAAACACCAAGGGGGCCAGTATCGAAGTCGTGTCGCCGGTAAAAGTGGTGCAATACCGGTACTACTAAACGGGATTCAGGCGTCCAGGTCAGGAATAAGCCGACTTTGAATGATTTCAATGGAGTCCTTGAGGCGCAGCTTGCGTTTCTTCAGGCGTTTTAGCTGGAGCTGGTCGGGGTAGTCGGACTCAACCAGATGATGAATCACATCGTCGAGATCACGGTGCTCCAGGCGTAATTCCTCCAGTTTGCCCTTGAGTGCCTGGATTTCCTCGTCGGTAAGCTGATTGTTGATGTTCACGACTCCTGTTCCACCCGCGCCAGCAAAACAACTGGCAATATACCGCGCATTGCGGACGAGTTCATCCATGTCAGTGGCCGATTGCGGAAACAGGCTGCCTGTCCGGCCGGGGATTCTGTTCAGGTGTGTCGAGGTGATTCGAGACCTACTGCCTTGAGCGTGGACGGCGGCGGCCTTCAAAACGGGTAATCGATTTAACAATCTCCTGGAAGGGGAATTGCGGGATTGAGCCAAAGGTTTCGATTCCCTGGACCGTGAGTGCCGCAATATCCGTGACGGAGTCATGCGCTGCGCCAGGTTTAAGAATGCTCTGCAGGCCGAGCAGACCGCCATTCTGTACCTTGATTTCCTTGGCGTGCGGCAGTCTGTCGCTGGTTTCTGTCAGCTTCAGGGCAAAGCGGGCGTTGTTTCTCATCAGTTGCAGTAATTGCCGGCAACGTGCATTGGCCTGCTCAGCCTTGCAGGAGATGCCTTCACGGTCTGCAAGGTAGAAGCGTGCCGAGCAGCTGCAGTGGCAGCGGCGTGTCAGGACAGCCTTTTCGAAAACACAGCGCCGCTCATTAACGGCATCGTAGGTTGAACGATACTGGTCTTCTTCAACCATTGGCCGGGATTATTTTTCCCACTCGCGCAGTATAGGGGCTTCGCGTGTCTCCATGAGTTGTTCCTCGGCTTCGAGTTCGGATTCGGCGAACATAACCTTGATCCGGGTCTTGTCATCTTCAGACAGCTCCGCGCGCAGCCCGCGAGCATGTTTTTTGGCGTCCTTGAAACTGTCGAACTGTTCCAGTTTTTCCAGTGTGCTGACCAGCCTGGTCGGGCCGGGCAGAATTTTGTATACGTAATAGGGCATGGTTCAGATTCGCATTGTGTACAGAAGTGAATGGAGTGCAGCATCCCGCCAGTTCAGGACCCGCGGTTTGGCGAGAGTATAGCAAGCTGGCGGGGATTCCTCACAAGCCCACTTGTTCAATATGGTTTCCCGTCATAATGATAAAACCTGTTTTGCGTTCCAGGCCGTCCTCACTGTAGCTGAACAGGAAGACGCGGCGCAGTGACAGGCGGCCTTTGGCCAGGCGTTCGGGCTTCAGGCTCTGCAGGATAATACTTCCGTCGAGCAGCTGCAGTTGTTGTTGCCGGCAGGCATCACGTGCGGCGCGTATGGCAATTTCCCGCACCGACAGGCTGTTCTGCCAGAACCAGAGCAGCAGGCCGAGCAGTACCAGCAGTACCAGTCCGGATGAACCGCTCAAGGTTACCAGTCGTAACCTACACCGAGCAGATAAGTGTGATCTGTGCTGCTGGTGTTGTCAGGTGGTGAACGATCCCAGTCAAGGTCGTACTCGGCTGAAGCGGTCAGGCCCGCTGCAATGGGTACCCGGATACCGGTCTGTGCGTTGATGATCAGGTTGTCGCTGCTGTCCAGTCCCTGGTTGCCGCGGTGCCGGTGGAAGAACATCAGGCGGTCGCCGAGCAGGGGTTGTTCCCAGTTAACTCCCCAGTTGAAGCCGGCATAGTTGTCGTCCCTGTCGACGATGAAGCGGGTGTCGGTGTAACTGAGGCCGGCTTCCAGTGACAGTCTCAGTTCATCGGTATCGAGGAACTGGAAACCGGAACCGGCCGACAAGGTGCTGCGAAGGTCGATGTCTCTGAAGGGGTCCTGTTCGAACCGGGTTGCAACGAACCCGTACCACCTGTCATGGAAAAAATGATCGTATTTCCCGTCCAGCCGGTATTGCTCCTTGGTCAGGCGGTCGTTTACATGCTCACGAGCCAGCAAGGCGCCAAGCGTAAAGCGGTTCCGGTTTTTCTTTTCTGCCACGATCCGGGTGTTGATGTTCAGCTTGTCGGTGTCAGTGTTCCCCGATTTTGCTTCACCGGATAGCGTGACATTGCCACGCCACTCATATCCTGCCGGCTTGCCGGAAGGAATTGCGCCAATGGCGGCAATGGCATCGAGCCCACTCACGGCAATCCGTTGTCCATCCACGGTTTCGATGTTCAGGCCGGAAGTTGCCTGATCGTGCTTCAAAACCCCGTCAACCAGGCGTCCGTCATGCAGTTGCAGGCGAAGTGGATGGTCGGTAGACAGTCCACCGATTTCACTGCGCTTGATGGTTACCTTCCCTGCATAGGGCGTGTCGATGACAACCTGGTCCATATTCTGCTCGATCAAGGTGCCGGAAAGCCGGTCGCCATTCGACAGTGTTACCTGGTCTGCCAATGGCGTTGCGGCGTACAGGCCGGTGGCGAAACACAGCAGGTTCCGGAGCAGGGCTGTCTTCATAATATCAGCTTGTCCTTGTTCTTTGACCAGGTCTGGCCCGGGGTGATAATTTCGAGCGCGGAGAGTAACACAAGCGACTTTTCCCCTCTATTTCACAAGGATAAACCCGGGATTCTGCGCCTGGCCTCATGCTACACTTGTTCACGGATAACAGAACCGGGGCAGAATAATGTCTGAAATGACAGAAGATGAGCGCGTCCAGCTGACCAGGGGTATATTGGGTATGCTGGAAGACTGGGGTATCAGTGGCAAGGATCAGCTGCTCCTGCTGGGTCTGGCTGATGCCCCTGCCCGGGAAATCAGGCAGTTGCGTGAAAATCGCCCGCTCCCGGACAGCCCCGAGGTGATGCAACGTGTGGAACACCTGATTTGTATCGCCGATGCGTTGCGCACGACCTACCCGTTCAGCAAGCGTATGGGCAAGTTGTGGATGAACAAACCCAACCGCAAGTTCCGCCAGCGCACCCCGGTGGCAACCATGGTTGAGGACGGTATCGTCGGCCTGATATCCGTGCGTTCCTACCTCGATTGCTCCTATAGCTGGGATATCACCACCAACGGTTCCTGAGGCGTCACGCGGGTCTCGCCTGTCGGTTTTGTCTTCAATGCATTCACTTGTTCTTCACTGTGGTGAGCCGCTGTGGCGGCCGACGTCTTTACAGCATTTTGTCGAGGTGCTTGAGAGAACCGGTCTGTTGGGTCCGGTGAAGGGTGAGAGTGGGATGTTGTACCCGGCCGGGGAATATGTTCTCTCCCTGGTCATGTTTCTTGGCTGTTCGCCACAAATTTCACTGACAGAAGATGATGCTTCGGATGGTCAGCCGGTGTGCCGTATTCGCCTGCACAATTACGAAAGCGTGCATTTACTGGAGTCCAGCCCTGCACCTGTATTGCGCTGCGCGGCCTGTCGTTCGCGATTACAACGCCCGCATTCGCCGACGTATGATCAGCAGCAATCCTGCGCAGCGTGTGGCGAATCGGTTGTGTTGCATCAGCTTGACTGGCGGCGGGGTGCGGCATTTGCGCGCTTCTTTATCGAGATCGAGCATGTATTCCCGCATGAAGCCGTTCCCTCTGACAGGCTGATGTCAGTACTGGAAACACAGTCGGACTGTCGTTGGGATTATTTTTATCTCGGTCGCTGATGCTTCAATCCCGGCGCAGCCTGTCTGATACGGCCATCGGCGTGGGATAGCGTAGTACGATGAAATACGATGACACAATGAAAGTCATGATCGTGGCCAGCTGAATCAGATAGGATGCCTGCATGGTGATGACGCCGGACTGTACAGCCAGCACCGCGATCAGGAGTGAAAATTCACTGATCTGGCCGAGTCGTACACCGACTTCAGTCGATGTCTTTGACGCTTCTCCCTGGCGTACCCACAGAAATTTGAATACAAACGGTTTCAACAGCAGGCTGATGAGCGCAAGGACCAGCGCGGCAGGTATTACCGTTTGCATGGCGTTGAATTCCAGTCCGGCACCGAGGCTGAAGAAAAACACCACCAGGAAGAAATCCCGCAAGGGTTTCAGGCTCTCGGCAATAAAACGCGAAATGGGCTCGGTGGCGACGGCAATGCCAGCGATAAAGGCACCAATCTCCGGGGACAACCCCAATGCCTGCGCCAATTCCGCCATCCCCAGGCACCAGCCTATTGCGAGCAGAAAGATATATTCCTGAATGGTGTCGAAACGTGCCAGCAATCGCGTCAGGACATACCGTGAAAAGACGAAGGCAAAGATCAGTACGCCGGGCAGGGCCAGTGTGATCAGCGTAGCGTGCTGCCAGCCATCCGACGAGGCGCCTGCCATGCTGTGCAGGGCCAGCATAATCAGAATGGCGATGAGATCCTGCAGCAGCAATATACTGATAATGATTTCACCGGTATGTTGATGGTGCAGCACTGTGCTGGGCAACAGTTTCAGTCCGATGATGGTGCTGGAAAACATCATTGCTGCACCGATCACCAGCGAGTCGGCCTGGTTGTAACCAAACAGCAGTGCTGTACCGCCACCCAGCAGGGCAAACAGCAGCGAACTGCCCAGCGTGACAAAAGTTGCCTTGCCGAGCTGGTGCCAGAGATCCTGGGGGTGCAGGTTCAGACCCAGCAGGAACAGCAGGAAAACAATGCCGACGTGCGACAGGTCGCGCAGCAGTTCAACGTCGTTGACCAGCCCGAGTGCGGATGGACCCATGAGCATGCCGAGCAGAATATACGCCACCAGCATGGATTGACGGGCGTACAGGGCGACCGTTGCCAGTACAGCGGCGCCGGTAAAGATCAGGAATACCGAGAAAACGATAGATTGATCCAAAACTGCTGTGCCCCATCTGGTTTGAATCCGAAGACTACCATACTTGTCCGGTGCATTTTTTGAGTCGCCGGGAGTGAAACGGTATGCTGGTTACTCACCAGGATAGCGGACCACAGGAACTTATGAGAATTCTTCAGGGTATGGCGCGTGTCGTATATACCGGCTCGCTGGTTGTCGGCGTGATGCTGTGCTCCGGGCCAGCCGGGGTACTGGCGCGTAGTATGGAAAAGCCCGTTATTGTTGCCCGGGCGGCGATGCGCTTGCTGGCACCCGTGGATTACTACACGGGTACTGTGATCAGTCGGGAACGGGCACGACTGGCGGCGGAAGTCAGTGGCAGGTTGCTGTGGGTGGCAGATGTTGGCGACAGTGTTGAACAAGGTGGTGTGGTTGCACGTATTGATGATGAGTTATTGCGCGAGGACCGCATCGAGCGTGAGGCTGATGTTGCACGCATCCAGGCCAGGCTGGAATTCCTCAAACTGGAAGCGGCGCGATTGCAGAAACTGGCGCGCAGCAACAATGCGGCACAGAGCCAGCTTGAGCAGACAGAGTCAGACAGACTGGCAGCAAGGAGTGAACTCAAGGCCGCGCAGGCGCGGGAGCGTCGCAGCGCAGCATTACTTAAACGTACACGGCTGCGTGCGCCCTTCCCCGGTATAGTGACCGAGCGCCTGCTGAGCGCAGGTGAGTGGGCCAATGAAGGGGCGGCTGTTGTGGCCATGACCGACCCCTTGCGCCTGGAGATACAGGGGTGGGTATCGGTTTCAGCACTGCCTTTTCTGACGCCGCAGATGCCGGTGAGTTTCGAATACCAGGGTGAAGTCTTCGAGGGGCGGGTGCGAACACTGGTGCCAGTCGGTGACACACGCTCCCGGCTTTACGAGTTACGTGTCACACTGCCGGAAGGCGCCTGGAAAGTTGGTGAGAGCGTCCGTATTGCTGTGCCGGCCAGTGTCCGGCGGGAAGTCCTGTCTGTACCGCGCGATGCGTTGGTTTTGCGCCGTGATGCTGTCAGTGTTTTTGTTGTCGACAAGGATTCCGTTGCACACCGGGTTGTCGTGATCCCCGGCATTGCCAGTGGTCCGTGGATTGAGGTCAGCGGCGAACTCAGGCCCGGTGACCGGGTGGTGACGCGTGGTGGTGAACGCTTGCGCGATGGCCAGAAGGTCGTTGTGCAGGGGCAGGGCGGTACGCAGTGATCCTGACCCGTTATGCACTGGGCAATCCGGTTGCTGCGCTGGTCGCTGCATTGATGGTGGTTTTGTTCGGCCTGATCAGCCTCGGGCGGCTGCCCGTTCAGCTTACCCCGGAAGTGGAACGGCCGGAGATCACCATTTCAACCAGCTGGCGTTCTGCCGCGCCGGAAGAGGTTGAATCCGAAATTCTTGAGCCGCAGGAGAAAGCGCTGCGCGGTACGCCGGGGATGACCTCCATGTTGTCACGGGCGCAGCGCGGCAGAGGCCGGGTAACGCTGAGTTTCAAAACCGGCGTTGACCTTCAGCGCGCACTGGTCGACGTACTTAACCGCCTGAACCGTGTCAGGGGTTATCCTGATGATGTTGATGAACCCCGACTGTCTACGATCGGTGCGCGTAACAGACCGATTGCCTGGTTTATTCTCAAGCCCCTGCCAGGTAATGACAGGGAAATTTCCAGCTACTTTCATTTTGTCGAGGACCTGGTGCAGACGCGTTTCGAGCGGATCCCGGGTGTGGCGAGTTCAGAGATTCGTGGCGGTCGCGGAAAAGAATTGCGTATTACCTTTGATCCGTACCGGCTGGCGGCGTTTGGTGTTGATCTCCCGACGGTGGCTGCGCGCGTCGGACGTAACGAAGATGTGTCTGCCGGTGAAGTGAATGTCGGCAAGCGGCGATACACTATCCGTTTTGCCGGTACCTACCCGGTCAGCCAGTTCGGTGAACTGGTCGTCGACTGGCGCGAAGGCCGGCCGGTGCTGTTGCGCGATGTGGCGAGGGTCGAATTACTGCCGGTGGATCGCAGCAGCCTGGTGATTATCCAGGGTGATCGTGCCATCGCTGTCAATGCCTACCGCGAGTCCGGCGTCAATGTACTCAAGGTGATGAAAGGGCTGCAGCAGGCTGCCGCCGAACTTGAAGCGCCATTGCGACAGGCCGGCTTGAGTATTCAGCAGGTCTATGACGAAACTGTCTACATTCAGAGTTCCATTGAAATGCTCAGCGGCAACCTGGCCGCCGGTGTGTTGCTGGCCATTGGTGTGCTGTGGTGGTTTTTCCGGCGTATTCGCGCCACGCTGGTGGTGGCAGTTGCCATTCCATTGTGCCTTGCGGCCGCCTTTGTATTGCTGGATGTCAGTGCCCATACACTGAATATTATATCCCTGGCCGGTCTTGCATTTGCGGTCGGCATGGTGCTCGATGCCGGTATCGTGGTGCTGGAAAACGTGGTGCGCCTGCGCGAGCAGGGCAAGTCGGCCGCTGAGGCGGCGTTACAGGGGGTGGGTCAGGTGTGGGGCGCCCTGCTGGCTTCGACAGCCACCACCGTAGCGGTGTTTCTGCCGGTGGTGTTCCTGGCCGAGGAGGCCGGGCAGCTGTTTGCAGACCTGGCTATCGCGATTTCGGCCGCCGTGGTGGCTTCGCTGCTGATTGCCGTGTCGCTGGTACCCGTTGCGGCCAGTCAGTGGCTTGGTGAGTTAAACCTTGAAGACCGGCATGCGCACTGGTGGCGAGCCACTAGCCGCTGGTTGATGGCGTTGACGGCAACCCGCAGGCGTCGTTACAGCCTGATCCTGTTGCTGGTCACTGTGCCGCCGGTGCTGAGCTGGATGCTGTTACCGGAAGCGGATTATTTGCCAAGCGGTAACCGTAACCGGGTTTCTGCCAGTATCAATGTGGCTCCCGGTGTGAATCTTGAAACAATTGAAAAGGAAATGGGGCAGGTGATTGCTGCGCGCATGGAGCCCTACCTGAGCGGTGAAAAACAGCCGCAGGTCAAACACTACTTTTTTGTCGTCTACCGCGGCGGTGCGTTTATGGGGGTGCGCGCCGTGAACCCGGAACAGGCCGGTGACCTTGTGCCGGTCCTGAACAAGCTGGTGCGGGGGTTTCCGGATACGCTGGCTTTTGCCCGGCGTGATTCGTTATTCCGGGGGTTTGGCGGCAGTGGCAGTGTCGAGATCAATCTCCAGTCACGGCACCTGGAGGCCTTGCTGGACGTGGCGCGTACGGGTTACGAGTTGATTGAGGAGACCATACCCGGTGCATCTGTTTCACCGCAGCCGGGACTGGAAATGGCCGAGCCGGAAATCCTGCTGGTACCGGACGAGCGACGCATCGCGGAGGCAGGATGGAACCGTGAAACCGTTGCGCGGGTGGCACGTGCCTTTGGTTCGGGTCTGTTCGTGGGCGAGTATTTTGATGGTGAGCAGCGGCGCAATATTGTGGTGCGCGCCGAACCCTGGTCGACGCCCGAGGCGCTGGCCAGCATGCCGGTGGTCACGCCGCAGGCCGGTGTATTGCCACTGGATGAACTGGTGTCGGTGCAGCGCACTGCCGGCCCGAACCAGATTCGTCGCCTCGACCGGCGTCGTACTGTAACTCTGGCAGTGCGGGCACCGGAGGGCATGTCACTGGAGCATCTCATGGCAGTAGTCCGCAGCAAGATCGCGCCACAGTTACAGGAACTGTTGCCCGAAGACGGGGGTATTCGCTATTCCGGTACGGCAGAAAAACTGGATCAGGCGTTGACCGCTATGGGTGGGAGTTTCCTGCTCGCCATTGCCTTGTTATACCTGCTGATGAGCGCGCTGTTCCGTTCCTTTATCGACAGCCTGCTGGTGCTGGTGGTGTTGCCACTGGCGACGGTGGGTGGCGCGATAGCCCTGCAGTTGGTGAATACAGTGACCTTCCAGCCGCTTGATCTTCTGACCATGATCGGATTCGTGATCCTGCTGGGCCTGGTGGTTAATAATGCAATCCTGCTGGTGTACCAGACACGTAACGCCGAGCGTGCCGGGTTGGCGCGCCGCGATGCCGTAATGCAGGCGGTACAATTACGCCTGAGGCCTATCCTGATGAGTACATTGACCAGTCTGTTCGGTATGTTGCCGTTGTTGCTGGTGCCGGGAGCGGGTACCGAGCTGTACCGCGGGCTTGCCGCCGTCATTGTGGGAGGGCTGGCGCTCAGTACCCTGTTCACCCTGATTCTGTTGCCGGCGCTTTTGCGCCTGGGCGGAGCCGATTCCGGTCGTGATCCGGCAAGTGCTACCATGTCGTCATGAAATTTACCGATCGCGTACAGACTGCACTGTGGAACACCGCCGAGTGGTTCAGGAGCCGGGCCTGGAAACTGGGTGCTCTTTACCACCCCGCCACTCTGAAACAAAAAGGGTTGCTGGCGGCTACCGGCCTGGTACTTGCCGCTGCCCTGGTGTTTTCCCTGATACTTGGCTGGTACTGGAGCCATGAACCGGACAGTTTTGATGTACACCAGCTGGCCCTGCAGCGTGTCGGTGGTGACGGGGCACAGTTGCCTGTGGGGGTTATCTACACGAGTACATTGATGGGGATTGGCGAGGTGCTGCTGGACAAGCCGGGCGGTTATCTTTCCAACGATGTGATGCCCCCCGGCGTGTGGCTCGACAACATGCCCAACTGGGAATACGGGGCGCTGGTGATTCTGCGTGACGGTGCTGCGGCGCTGCGTAACCATATGTCGCGCTCCCAGTCGCAGTCGGTAGAAGACCCGGCGCTGGCCGAGGCCGAACCGCGCTTCAATTTCCGCAATGACTCCTGGCTGTTCCCGCCGAGCGAAGGCGAATACCGCAAGGGTCTGGATGCACTGGAAGATTACATGCGCCGTCTGGCCGATCCGGCTGATCAGCAGGCCCAGTTCTACGCACGTGCCGATAATCTGCGCCAGTACCTGGAAATTGTGGAGAAGCGACTCGGCAGCCTGTCGCAGCGGCTCAGCGCCAGTGTCGGGCAGATTCGTATCAACACCGATCTGGCCGGTGATGTGGGGGCTACCCAGTCCACCACAGCGTCATCGAGCGTGGTGGTGAAAACACCCTGGCTGGAGCTGGACGATGTGTTCTACGAAGCGCGTGGAGCGACCTGGGCGCTGGGCCTGATTCTCAGGGCAGTTGAATACGACTTCGAAGACGTTCTGAAAAAGAAAAATGCACTGGTTTCCCTGCGCCAGATTGTGCGCGAACTGGAAGAGGCGCAGCAGCCGACACTCAGCCCGGTGATCATCAATGGTAGCGGTTTTGGTCTGTTCGCCAATTATTCACTGACCATGGCCAACTACATTGCGCGTGCCAACGCGGCAGTCATTGATCTCAGAGACTTGCTGCAGCAGGGATAAACAGCGTGACTACTCGCTGTCGCTTTTATTCAGGCCTTTCTTCATGGCGCTGATATTCAGTGGCACCACGACTTCATCGCGCGGCTCGTCGATATAGCGCGGGCGCGCGTTGGTGTCACGACCGTATTCCTTCGCCAGTTCCTGTTCGCGTGTGGTGATCAGCAGCAGGCATTCGCGTATACCCTGAATGGTGTTGTCTGACAGGGGGTGGCGCAGGCCGGGGCCAGGTGCGGTGTCACGCGCCACATCGGTAAGTGTGCGTTTCACCATGCGCAGGACACGTTCTTCGGTCGTCAGTTCGGGGTCGGTCATGGTGGTGGTCTCTATGCAGGTATTTTGAAGTGGCTATTGTGCCACAGTGAAGTGCTTTGCCACAGAAAACACCCTGGCGATACGGTTTTCCATTGTGTCAGGGTTCGAGTGCTTCCCAGCGTGCGTAGGCCTGTTCCAGTTCGGCTTCCAGTAAGGCAAGTCGTTCTTTATGCTCTGAAATTTCTGCGCCATTGTGGCGATAGAAGGCAGGGTCCGCCATTTTCTGATGCAGTCGGTCGATATCCGTTTCCAGTTGTTCGATATGCTGCGGTAACTGGTCCAGTTCACGCTGATCCTTGTAGCTGAGTCGAGCGGGCCGGGCCGGTTTTTTGCTGGGTTGCGTGGTCTGTGAGGGTTTTTCGCGCGGCGAAGGTGCTTGTGTCTGCCGCTGTCGCAGCCAGTCGCTGTAGCCGCCGACGTACTCATTGACGCGGCCTTTACCTTCGAATACCAGTGAGCTGGTGACAACACGGTCGAGGAAGGTGCGATCGTGGCTGACCAGCAACACGGTGCCGGTAAACTCAATCAGCCGTTCCTCGAGCAGGTCCAGGGTGTCGATGTCCAGGTCATTGGTGGGTTCGTCCATGACCAGCAGGTTGGCGGGCTTGCTGAACAGTTTGGCCAGCAGCAGTCGGTTGCGTTCGCCACCGGACAGTGCCGACACCGGCGTGTGGCAACGGTCCGGTGTGAACAGGAAATCCTGCAGGTAGCTGATGACGTGGCGTTGTTGCCCCTTGATTTCGATGAACTGGCGGCCGTCCGACAGATTGTCGATAACCGACTGCTGCGTATCCAGCCGGGCGCGACGCTGGTCGAAGTAGGCGATTTCCAGGTTAGTGCCAGACCGGATGTTGCCGGTGTCCGGTTTCAGTTCGCCGAGCAGCAGGCGAAGCAATGTTGTCTTGCCGACACCATTGGGTCCGATCAGGCCGATCTTGTCGCCACGCAGGATAGTGGTGCTGAAGTCCTTTATCAGGGTGCGCCCACCGATGCTGTAGCTGACATCAACGGCTTCTGCGACCAGCTTGCCGGAGGTTCCGACCTGCTGGACATGCAGTCTGGTCTTGCCGGTTGTCTGGCGGCGCTGGCGCCGTTGTTCGCGCATTTTCTCCAGCGCCCGCACCCGTCCCTCGTTGCGGGTACGGCGTGCCTTGATGCCCTGGCGGATCCAGCGTTCTTCCTCGGCAAGTTTTTTATCGAACAGGGCCTGCTGGCCGGCTTCGTTATCGAGCCATTCCTGTTTGCGGCGCAGGTAGGTGGCATAGTCGCCCGGCCAGTCGGTCAGCACGCCCCGGTCGAGGTCGATAATGCGTGTGGCCAGTGCCGACAGGAAGCTGCGATCATGGGTGATGAATAGCAGCGTACCGCGGAAGCCGAGCAGGAATTCCTCCAGCCACTCGATGGAGCTGATATCGAGATGGTTGGTCGGTTCGTCGAGCAGCAGCAGGTCGGGTTCGGCAACCAGCGCGCGCGCCAGCAATACCCGTCGCTGGACACCGCCGGAGAGCGACTGGACATCTGCGTCGGCATCGAGCGACAGGCGTGAAATGGCGGTTTCGACACGCTGCTCCAGTGACCAGCCGCCACCGGCCTCGAGTTCGTGCTGGGTTTTTTCCATTTGCGCGAGCAATTTATCGTCGGACTGGTGGGCAAGTTGGGCGCTGAGCTGGTGAAAGCGCTTTATCAGGGTGCCGAGTTTGCCAAGTCCTTCCGACACGCAGTCGAACACGCTGCCTTTGAATCCATCGGGCAGGTGTTGATCCAGCGAGGCGATTTTCAGCGCCTGCTGGATTTCGATCTCACCTTCATCGGGCGCGATACGGCCTTCCAGCAGCTTCAGCAGCGTGGACTTTCCGGAGCCGTTACGGCCAACCAGGCACACACGTTCGCCGGCATCGATGGCAAGATCGACACCGTCGAGCAGCATGGGGCCGCCAAAACCGAGGCGCAGTTTGCGTGTTCTGAGGATGGACATGGGGCGCAGAGCATAAGCGCTGCCAGCGACGCGCTCAACTGATTTACACCGCTGCCGCCAACACTGGTAAGGGGTACCGCCCTGCTGCTATGCTGCACGCGGTTCCCGATATACAGGTTGTTGATGTTTATTCAGAATTCCGGCGTATCCGGGAGCTTGCGATAACGGCGGGCCGCGACAGAATATGTCGTAATCTGTGCACACTGTCACGCCAGCCTGCCACTGAAATACAGATACTTGTCCTTCCGGATAACAGGATACAGGCCATGCAGGATCACGAGTTTTATGCAGACCCTACCGTATTTGATTACTGGCAGAGCCGTGTCGGTGACTGGTTCTGCAGCCGCTACCGCAGAATTTGTCCCTATGGCTGGACGCTGGCATTTTCCGCCATGGCAGCATTCTTTGCCCTGACAGCTATCGGTGTGTCTGGCTGGGTGCTGGTCAGCCGTATGGCCGGTGAAGGGCAGGTGGTGGCATGGAATCAGTCCATGGCCCAGGTGATTACCGTTCTGATGGCGCTGCTTGCCTGCCAGGCCATGTTGCAGCAGGCGCTACACAGCTGGCCGGCCGGCAGGGTCATGCCGCAGCGCCTGCGGCGCCTGGTTCGCCTGTGTGGCCGGGAAGTTCCCGCCAGCGCATTGCCCGTGAAGCACAGTAATCGGCGCCAGCCGCGTGTGCGGAAGGCGGCTCATCGGAAGTTGCCTTCCCAGCCCAGCCGGAAAGATGTCCTTGCTTTCTTTGCCGGGGTGCGCGCTGCCGGTGTCAATGTGACGATCGCCCGGGCCCTGTTCAGCGCCGGTGTACGCACGCCACGCCAGTTGTGTGCCGCCAGTGATGAGTGTTTACTGGCAATTCGTGGTGTTGGGCCGGCGACGGTGGGCAAGCTTCGCGCTTACTTTGAAGGCGCCTGACCGATTTCATCGGTACCTATTGTCTGGTAGCACGCCTGCGTAAACCGCGGTGTACAGATCGCATAGAACACCAGGTCGGTTTCCCCACTGTTATGGATTCGCTGTCGCGTACCGGGTGGGATGCTGACGCAGTCGCCTGGCGCCACAGACTGGCCTGTTAGCTCGCCAACCTCGACTTCCCCCGTTCCCTGCAGAATCAGGTAGCGCTCCGCCACGCCATCGAGTTTGTGCCAGTGTGTCGTCATCCCGGGCGTCACGCGTGCCCGTGCAATCGAGACCTGCGGGTCATCTTCCCGGTTGGATATTTCCAGAATATAACAGCCTTCATGGAACCAGTATTCCTGCGCCTCTTCGGACTTGATGATTACAGTCTGCACGGTTGGCCTCGCCGGGAATTTATTGCCGGATTATGCATGACGGGACCGGCAGGTTCACCCTGGAGTCTGCTTCGCAGGAGTAAGTTTTGCGTTACCATGTCCGTTACATATTTATGCCTGGAAAATCATGGCCAAGAAGGATGGTGTGATGATAGAAACAGCAACCGGCTCGATCCATGCCCTTGAACTCGGGCCCATGGAAAACTTTGTCTATCTTGTCGAGGACCGTACCAGCGGTCGCGCCGCAGTGGTTGATCCGGCCTGGGATATCCCCGAGGTGCTGGCGTTGGCAAAGCGACACGGTGTCACCATCACGGATATCCTGCTGACCCACAGCCACTATGACCATATCAACGGTATCGAGGATATACTGGCCAGTCATGATGCGCAGTTACACCTGTTGAAGCCGGAGGCAAAATTCTGGGGAGCCGGCCTGGGCAAGCCGGCCCTGCATCACGGCGGCGATCGCATTCAGCTGGGCGATACCGAAATCGAGGTGTTGCACACACCCGGCCACACACCGGGTTCGGCCTGCTACCGGGTCGGGGACAAGCTGGTGACCGGTGACACCCTGTTTGTGTTTGGTTGCGGGCGCTGTGACCTTGCCGGTGGTGACCCGGAACAGATGTTTCATACGCTCAAGGATATGAAGCAGAATCTGCCGAAGGATATTCTGATTCTTCCCGGACATAATTATGCCGAAAAACCGGTTTCCACCCTGCAGGAACAGATTGAGGGCAACCCGTTCATGCATTTCGACGATCAGGATCGTTTCGTGCATTACCGGATGGACTACCACGACAGGCATCGCCACGGCCCTTATGGCCCGGTTTGCAAGGGACATGAAATGCCTGACAGCGAGGCGTGAAAACCCTGCCGGATTTTGTTGCGCCCGGCCTTCGGGTTCTGTCAGTGGGGCTCAACCCGTCGATACCTTCGGTCGATGCAGGTTTTCCGTTTGCCAATCCACGTAACCGGTTCTGGAAGGCATTGAATGCCAGCCGGCTGCTGTCTTCCCCGCTTGAGCCTGGCCTCGATGCCATGCACCGGCTCCTGGAGCGCGAGCGTATTGGCTTTACCGATGTCGTCAAGCGTCCGACACGGGGCGCTGCTGATTTGCGGGCCGCCGATTACCGGCAAGGCGCACCACGCCTGCATGCCTTGATTGAATCACTTGAGCCAGCCTGGGTATGGTTTCACGGCAAGCTGGCCTGGCAGTACTACCTGCGTTACGCTGACACCCACGGCGGTGATGATGGCTGGGGCAGGCAAAGGATGAAAATTGCCGGCAGCCGCGTGTTCGTTACGCCCAATCCGAGCCCGGCCAATGCGGCGTTCTCACTCGATGATCTGGTCGAAAATTATAATGCGTTTGCTGACGAGATGGGTAAGATCTGACGGTGGTGACAGTCTGTCTGCACAACCTTTAATGCATGAGGGAGAGCCTGTGAAAATTCTTGCGCTGGTCGGTTTGCTGGTGTCGCTGGGGCTGACAGCCTGTCAGTCTGCGTGGACAGGGAAGACGGGATACTTCAGCCACCCGGTCAGCGTTGGTACACAACTGGAACTGGTTGAAACCTTGCCCGTGCCTGCTGGCCTGGCGCGGGTGTACCTGCAGGGTGGCGAAGTGCTTCGCTATGCTGATATCGATCAGTACCAGCCTTTCTGTTATTTCCTGATGCGCGAACCGTCACCGCTGGCGCGCGAAATCCGTGCCTCTGTGTTCCGGGTGCGTTCTATTGAGTTTCTTGAGCAGGATGTGCGACTTGCCACGCCGCTGCGGCTGGCACACGTTGGTGTTGCGGCAAGCAGCGATGATCCGGGCGTGATTGCTTTTGAAACACACATGTTGCTGGATACGACGGGTCAGTCCGCGCCTGAGCGGCTGGTCTGTTCAGGGGCATTCGCCACACCCAGCGAAGCGGCGCCGATCAGGCTGGCAGAAATGCGCCTGGCGCTGGGTCCGCGGGTGATTGTCAGGGTTCAGGGGGCGTCTGGGTCTTGAGTTTGTTCCAGCCACCCTGCTTGCCCGGTGCAATATTCTGGCGTTCGTCGTACAGGATGGTGACCAGGTCGGCGACAGCGCCGGTAAAATTCACATTCGGATTGGCTGCGCAATACCCCTCAAGCCAGTCGAGGGCGTCGGCCATGCTTTTATCGCCAAGGATGTTATAGGTTCCTGCGGCCGCGTTGTTAACTGCCGTCATGAAACCGGCGAGCCAGTGGTGGTACCAGCGTTCAGCCGCACCGCCGTGGTCGCGGGCAACCAGGTAGGCTGCACAGTTTTCCGCCCCTACACCAAATACCGCATACTGGCCATCCATGTCACGTGACCGGGCGCCAGTGGCAAACAGGCTGGCAGCGAGTGCCAGGGTGTACAGGCAGGTTGTCCATTTCATACTGGCGTCCTTTTGCGGGTTGCGTCCATCGCATCGGCATGCAGGGCTGTGAACTTGAAAGATGGCAGGCTCATCGCCGAATCCAGCGCAGCCAGCGCCACAGGTTGAGCAGACTGGCCAGTGATGCGGCCACATAGGTGAATGCGGCGGCCGTGAGTATCTGTCGCGCGGCGGCCTGGTCCTTTTCGGACAGGTAGTGTCCAGCTTCCAGCAGCGGCAGGGCGCGACGGAAGCTGGCATCCCACTCTACCGGCAGGGTCACAAGGTGCAGCAATGCGGCTGAGCCGAAGCTGGCCACTACCGCCACCAGCATGACGGCAGCGACAGACGGCGCGCGTGTCAGGCCGGCGACCACCGGGGCAAGTATGAACAGGACGTTGCCGAGTTGTTGCGCGGCCTGGGCCAGTATTGCCAGCCGGCTGCGCCAGCGCAGCGGCTGGTATCCGAGTTTGTCCTGCAGGGCATGCCCGACTTCGTGGGCCGCCACCACGATCGCAGTGAGTGATTTCCCTTCCAGCCTGTCCTTGTCGAGGCGCACGGTTTTACTGACCGGATCGTAATGGTCACCGCCGTTGGCAGGTTCAACGCCGACATCTGCCATGTGCAGTTGTTTGAGCAGGTGCCGGGCAAATTCTTCACCGTTACCTGCCAGGTCAGGGCGGGGTTGTGAATGGCGGCGAAAAACGGCCTGAACCCAGAGTTGGGGTCCAAACAGAATGATCAGCAGAAGCAGGATGGCGAGCAGGATGTGCATGCAGGGTATCTGAAATTATCCGGTGCGGGAGTATCCCATGTCGCGTGCCATGGCTAAACAACCCGTTGCTGGCGATGGAGCGCTGGCGGGGGCTGATCCTGGACTATACTTCTATTGTAAGGTCTGGCAAATGGAGGATATGACAATGGCTATGGCAAACCGGGTAGTCAATTACCTGCTTGAACAGGATGTCGATTTCGATCTGGTCGACCATCCACATTCTGCCACCAGCATGGAGTCGGCGCAGCTGGCGCACGTGCCGGGTGACCGGATCGCCAAGTCCGTGGTGCTGGAAGACGAGCGAGGCTACGTTCTGGCGGTATTACCGGCCAGTTGTCGGGTTGACCTGGGAGAGTTACACCGCCAGACCCGACGCAATCTCGGCCTGGCGACAGAATACGAACTGGGTGCATTGTTTGAAGACTGCGAGCCGGGTGCCGTGCCGCCGCTGGGGCCGGCTTATGACCTGGAGACGATTGTTGACGAAACGCTCGCCGAACAGCCGGACATCTATTTCGAGGCCGGAGACCATGAGCAACTCGTGCACGTCAGCGCCGAGGCATTTGAGGCACTGCTTGGCGAGGCGCAACACACCGATTTCAGCCGGCACATGTGATTCCGGGGCTGGCAACCGGCATCAGGTTATTGTCGGGCCGGCGGTGTTACGACCGATAGAGTGGTAACAGAATCCCTGTGCGGCGAGCGTTTCCGGATCGTAGAGATTACGGCCGTCAAAAATCACCGGTGCCTTGAGGTGTTCACGGATCAGGTCAAAATCAGGACTGCGGAACTGGCTCCATTCAGTAATAACAATCAGTGCGTCAGCATTTTCCAGTGTCTGCTCCGGCGAGTCGCATAACCTCAGGTCATCTCGCTCCCCGTAGATGCGCTGTGTTTCGTGGTGCGCCTCCGGGTCGAATGCCTGTACGCTGGCACCGTGCTCCCAGAGGGTTTCCATGAGTACACGGCTCGATGCGTCGCGCATGTCATCAGTATTCGGTTTGAAGGCAAGTCCCCACAGGGCAAAGGTTTTACCCTTTACATCACCGTCATAGTGGGCGGAGATTTTTTCGAACAGTTTTTGTTTCTGGCGGAAGTTGACCGCTTCAACCGCATGCAGCAGTTCGGCGGAATACCCATGTTCCCGGGCAGTGTGTTCCAGCGCCCTGACATCCTTGGGAAAGCAGGAGCCGCCATATCCGGCGCCGGGATAAATAAACTGGTAGCCAATACGTGGATCCGAGCCGATGCCGTTGCGCACAGCTTCGATGTCGGCGCCGAGCAGCTCGGCGATATTGGATAATTCATTCATGAAACTGATTTTTGTTGCCAGCAACGAGTTTGCTGCATATTTGGTCAGTTCTGCGGAACGGATATTCATGGAAATAATGCGTTCACGGTTTCGATTGAAGGGCGCATAGAGGGCGCGTAACAACTCTGTCGTGCGTGGGTTGTCGGTGCCGACAATAATACGGTCAGGGCGCATGAAGTCCTCAATAGCGGCACCTTCCTTGAGAAATTCCGGGTTTGATACCACGTCGAACTCCAGGTCGAGACCGCGTTGATCGAGAATTTCGCGGGTGCGTGCCCGCACCCTGTCAGCGGTCCCTACCGGTACCGTCGATTTATTGACAATAATGCGGTATTCCTTGAGGTGTTCGCCAATTGCTGCGGCCACAGCCAGCACATGCTGGAGGTCGGCGGAGCCGTCCTCGTCCGGGGGCGTTCCCACCGCAATGAACTGAAAAAGCCCGTGTTCTACACCTTCTGCCGGATCCAGCGTGAAGTTCAGGCGCCCTGCAGCCTGATTGCTTTGCAGCATTTCACTCAGACCGGGTTCGTAGATCGGGCTTTCCCCGCGCTTGAGCTTTTCGATCTTGTCGGGGTCAATGTCGACGCACAGGACATCGTTTCCGACCTGTGCGAGACATGCGCCAGTGACCAGGCCCACATAGCCGGAGCCGTAGATAGTTACCTTCATCGTAATAAAAACTCCCGAATATAGTATTATTAAAGACCTGTATTTATCGGGTCCTGTGTCTTTGCCGAGGTTTTCCTGATGCTTGTTGTTCGCCCGGTCTCGAGCGGCGGTATGTTAGCAGAAAGTGTTTATCCTGACATGTCATCCGGTTTTCCGGCAGGTAATACTTAAAGCGCCCGTTTTATTAATAAATCCCGTTCACTACGGTTGACTCTCGGCGGAGCCTGGATCAAAATACGCGGCTTGCGTTTCGGAGGGGTTCCCGAGTGGCCAAAGGGATCAGACTGTAAATCTGACGGCTCAGCCTTCGGAGGTTCGAATCCTCCCCCCTCCACCAGTAAGAATTTTACGGTGCAAGGCGAGGCCTCGCGTCGTTGGCCTGTATGCGGCATGGCTGCAAGCGGGGTCGGGTGAGACCGGCAAGCTGAATCGAGGTGAATGGAGCGCTGCGTGGAATGCGGCAGCACCGGCCCGCCGGGCATCACCGGAGCAGGGTATTGCGGGTGTAGTTCAATGGTAGAACTTCAGCCTTCCAAGCTGAATACGTGGGTTCGATTCCCATCACCCGCTCCAGGAATGATGAGGCGCTTGCGCCAGGAAGAATTTGCTCATATAGCTCAGTCGGTAGAGCACTTCCTTGGTAAGGAAGAGGTCACCGGTTCAAATCCGGTTATGAGCTCCAGATAGTGGGTTGAATAGAATTTAATCCGTTGAAGTTAAAGTAAATCGTTGAGTCACAACCTGGCGAACAGTAATAAAACGGGAGAGCCGTCCGATGTCCAAGGAAAAATTTGAACGTACGAAGCCGCATGTGAATGTGGGAACGATTGGTCACGTTGACCATGGCAAGACCACGCTGACCGCAGCGCTGACGAAAGTCGCGGCGGAGAAGCAGGGCGGCGAATTCAAGGCTTACG